>JADFUZ010000080.1 GCA_015222295.1 Chloroflexota bacterium
CAGCCGTAGAACGTATCCACGTCTTCGTCACGCAGCGTCCTTGCTCTCTCATCCCGAGCTCTGTATACCTCCAGGGCGTGGGGTAGAAGCTCCTTCACTTTTTCCTCATCGGTAATGATCGTAGTCTGTATTTTCTCAATAATAGACATCTCGGAAGTGTAAAGCAGGTTGTAGATTTCGCCCAGTTCCTTCAGGGAATTGAAGCCTTTCTTGGCGCAGTCCTTATTCATCCTCAGCCAGGCATCCTGCCTTTGGTTCATGTGATACCAACCCTCTGTCATGTTGGTGAACATATGAATCCTTCTCTCTATGATGGCTTCGGCGTCCTTGTCCAGTTCTGCTCCAGCAATATCAATAAGGATGGCAATAGGGTAGCTCCCGCCCTCCTTTTCCTCATCGTAAGGCTCCAAATCAGCTATGTCGGGACCGATGATCTCTATCTTCTCATGTTCTATCTCATCAAGACTCCTCACGGTTGCCAGTTCAAACTTATGTGCCATCTTTGGCCCACCGAACTCAACGTAGAGATCCTCCTTCCGTACCACCTCTCCTTCATATTGCGGTCCAATATCTACATGAAAGTCCATTCCTATACTCCTTTCTTCAAGTTATCTATGAGGCTTTCCAGGAACGCCTGCCATTTCTCATCTTTCTTGAAGTTGGGAAGAGAATAGCTGGCGTTGGGAAAGTAGTACTTACACAATGTCATCGTTTTCAAGTGAGGGGCGTAGTGCTTCAGCACGGAAAGGCTCTGGTTCCCAAGGTCGCTTCTTATGCCGAAGAAAATCACCAGGTCATGGTTCCCTTCTTTCCTGACCCCCTTCCAGGCGGGATCCTTAAGGGCATTCACTATTTCCACGGCATCATAGCTGCTGTCGGGCTTTGCCCCCAGCTCTTCCACCTTGCCGGGGAGAGTCTCAGTTGCGCATATGGGGATATTGCGGGCTCTGGCGATGTCCAGGGCATACTCCAGAAGAAGCTTGCCTTCAGTTGAGGACCTGAGCAAGAGCGGCCCGAGCACGAGGAGCGGACGTTTGGCTTTCCCGATGAGGTTGGCGTACTCTGTCGCGTCCTCCACCACCCGCGCCGCTTTCAACCCGGTCAAGACGTTCACTCTATGAAACGGTATTACTGCACTCATTCTTCCCTCCTCTTGGCTCATTCTCCTCTCAATGTATCACTGCGTCCAGAGGGACCTTGCTGGGGTAGGTCCCAATCAAGGTGGGAAGCCCTACGGGTTCCTTGGGCTGCCAACCGATTTCCTGCAGATATGCCCGTATTTCCTTCTTATAGACCAGCGGAATATCGGCATCCCTCCGCACAAAGAGCTGGATATCCGGCGGAAGACCCTTTGCTATGTACTTCTTGTACAGGGAAACATAGTGGTTGAGTTTTATGCCTCTCCCCTGCGGGGTATCGTTTTTCCTTATGCACAGCTTGGCAATCATCACCATGGCCTTTTCCTTGGTTTCAGCCACGTAGGCGATGTGCTCGGGAGAGGGTTCTCCAGTGTCGACGATTTCCCTCTTCCTGGCATCCATGACCCTCCAGTCATCCTCCTCCTTTCTCGAGAGAAACAGCCTTCTGTACTTGGCGGAGTGGGGCCCCAACACCACGGGGACGCCCAGTCTATTGAACCCTGTGCCAATGGAAGCTGCCTTCTGGGACATCGCTCCCCAGGCTACGCCACAGGCACCTACGCGGTTGAGCACGTAGTCGGCCATGACCTCGTAGTTTGCTCGCAGGGGAAGAGCGGCAAAGATATTGGCGATTTTTATGGCTGCTCCAGAGATGTGGGCATTTGATACGCAGGAACCGATGTTCACCACCCCACCGGCGTCGAAGTCGGGAGGATACTTCTCATATACAGTCAGTCCGTTGGCATCTTTCTTCATTCCGGCAACCATGGCAGCACAACCTGTGAGAACGACGATGTATTTCCTCCTGGCGAACTCGTCTACCATATCAGCAATATCGTCAATATCAGGGTAGTTGGAACAGCCCACCAACGCAATAACTCCAGGGATTGTGCCCAGGGTTATCGGCGCACCGACATTCCTTATCTCCGTATCCATAACAGGACCGCGTCCGACCCTTGCCTTCCAGGTCTCCATGCTTGCGCCCACCTGCATTATCCTGAAGATAGGAACGTGGTTGGGGCACTCCTGCTCGCATTTGCCGCAGCCAATACACAAGTTGAACTGCTTCTTGATCAGGTCAAAGTTGCCCTTGGCGACCTCAGTTATGCCTTCACCGATGGAGAAGAGGTTGGGACACACCTGCTCACAGATGCCGCAGTTGGTGCATTTCTTGGCCAGCTCTGTGGCCTCGTCTGTTGTTATCCACTGTTTCCTTCGCTGGGGAGCAATCTCCATGGCGACTCTGACTGCCACTTCGGCTGCCTTTGTCGAGTCAAGGATAGCGAAGTGCTCCTTGTTCTCCACCATTCGCCTCACTATGTCCTCGGTATCCATATCCGTGGCGTCCTCGAGCCCGTACATGGCCTTGTCCAGACAGGCAATAACCGCCGTGCCAACCTTCGATGCCTCCTGGGGCGTGTCCGTCCTGATGCACTGCTCGTCGGTCATGATGACATCAGCGATGCCTGCTCTCATGAAGAAGAGCTGTCGGGAGAGAGGACCAACGATCTTGGCCCTATCCGAGTACCTGGTCGTTTCCAGGGCAGTGCAGCAGATCCCACACAGCTCCACATTGTCTTCCAGATCGTGCTCCCGGAGGTAGTCAACTACCACCGTTGAGGTAGCCGGGTTGTGCCCGGACACCAGGACCACGGGCTTTGTCTTGTCTATGGCCCCCCAACCCATTTCTACCAACGGTACGTCAGCAACAGAGCTGGGGTAATTGAACCCGACAATCTGAGCCAGGTCAGCCGCTTCCATGCCAACGTGGTCCAGCATGCTGGCATGCAGCGCTTTGGACTCATAATCCAGGTAGCTTCCTTCCTGTCCCGTGTGAGTAGAATCGAGAAGGTGCGCGATCTCTTTGTAGACGTATTCTATAGCTACTTTGAGGTCTCCCAGGGTCTCTGGCTTCAAGCCCAGGACTGTCCTTATGTTTGGTGCTTCGATCTCAATGAACGGACCCAGGTCGATCTTCTTGTCCGGGCCGTGTTTCTCGATCAGGTACTCCAGAATATGCCCACCATGGGCAGCGTGGGCGGAACATCCCATCAGGCAAGCCAGGAGTATTATCCTGCCCTGCTGAGCCGACAGGTCAATGCCACAGGCCCCCCTCTTACCCCCTGTGAGGTCGCACTTGCCGTAGGTGCAGAGGCAACATACGTCGCAGAACGGCGCATACCAGGGCGCATAGGTCTTCATGAGCCTCATGTCCCAGCTTCTGAGGTCGGGGGGTTCTGGCATCGGCGTGGGCCCTACTGGCTCCCAGGGAATCTCCGCTCGTATCAGTTTATGAATCTCCTGTAGCTTGATAGAAAGCCGCTTCTCCGCTACTTCGGCCATTTCTTCTATGTCACCTCCATCATTTCCTTGACCAATCGCAGAGTCTCAGGGTGCCTCAAGACAAGGATGTTGGCCCCAGCCAGGAGGAGGGACAGGGCTGTTATCCCCTCCCACAATAATCCTTGTTCCTTGCTTTCCATGGCCTGCTTGGTCTTCCAACACTCCGTCCCAAAATCAGCGATCATGGGCATCTGTGTCATACTATCCTTGACTATGACTCCCAGCTGCTTCACTCTCTCCATCAGAGAAAAGGTGTACTCCATGCCGTAGCCCAGTGCTGCGGACTGGGGGTCGATGACAATGCTTTCCGCAGGGCAGAAGTGGCTCAGTTTCACGTTAAGTTCCTTCAGCAGGTTGATGTCCAGAGGAGTCTGAGCACTGATTTTGTGTCCGTGGTCTAGAATTGTCTTGCCTACGACCTGGTAGTTCTCCTTGACCACGGGGCCGATAAGGAGGCTCATTCCATCGCATATCTCAGCGACCTTTGGTAGGAGCTCGGCGTCTTTCTTGTCATCTCCCGAGCCATAGACAATCAGAGGGATGCCTATTGACTCGGCCACCTTTCTGGTCAGGGCTGCCGCGTCGTCTGAGGAGCTATCCGCCACGGCAGGGTCGGTGCTGACAAGGCGAAGGAACACCGCATCCGCTCCCAGGGCTTCGCATTTCCTGGCCCAGTTCACCGTGTCGGATAGCGAGTCGCCGAAGGGTTCGGTCAGGTGCTCAGGCCACCCGGCGGGCTCCACATCAAGGATTTCTAGGGCAAACTTCGGTGGATTGGGATTGGAGCCTTCGTCAAAAAAATGAAAGGGAAGGATATTCTCGCCCCCTATCTTGAGCGCCATCCCTCCCTTGCCGATGGTCTCTTCCCTGACCGTTCCAGAATATGCTTCAACTGGTGGCCTGTATTCCATTGTCACCTCCTTAGCTCTCAAGCCAGGCATCAGAATAGAGGGTGTCCCCCAGGAAGACCCGGGCCGTCTTTACATAATCAGCCTCTCTTGAGGAGAGGGAAGAGAAGTCTACCTCTTCTCCGTCCATGGTCTTGTGGATAAGCTCGACAATGCCGGGCAGCTTTCCCCTTACAAGGCCGATGAGTTCCTTGTCCGATGGATCAGCGATGGCGGAATAGAGTCCGTTTCTCTGCAGCATGACGAGGTAGGTGCGGTTGAGGATTGGCCTGAGCTCGGCTGGCACGCCATTCGATACGTTGGAGAGCCCCACTGTGGACTTGACCCCGGGCAAGAGGTCCGCGAGTATGCCTATGAACTCCAGCGACGACTTGGCAAAGCCCTGTCCCTCGCCGGCGGTGCTGACCGGAAGGACTATGGGGTCAACCCAGATGTCCTCGTTAGGGATGCCAAGCTCATTAGCGTAGGCAACAGTGTCCATAATGCTGTCAACCTTCAGTTCAACGTCCGGGGGCATTCCTCTATCGTTAATCACGGAAATGATGACATCGCAGTTGTGTTTCTTGGCCAGGGGAAGCATCTGCTCCTTCGAGTCAGTCTTTCCCGAGGCCGAGTTCAGCAGTGGCTTTGTCTTGCAGACCTCCAGGCCTGCCTCCATGGCCACAGGGTTCATTGTATCCAGTGACAGGGGCAGGTTGGTGGCTTCCTGAACGGTGTTCACAAGCCAGCGCATTATGTCTTCGGGGTCTTTTCTCAAGGGGCCGACATTCAAGTCGATATAATCGGCACCAGCCTCAGCCTGAGCTCTGGCCAGGTCCTGTATTACCTTGGCGTCCCTCTCCGCTATTGCTGTGGATACTGCCCTGGCGATGACGTGTATATTTTCACCAATGATGATCATGTGGCTACTCCTTGAGGCTATTGGCGGATAACCCCCACCGTCGTTGCAGGTTAGCAGACAGGGGAGTACGTGTCAATCCCTCTCCTTGAACACCAGGGCTCCCACAGGGCAGGCGGTAACGCACTCTCCACAGCCGCGACAGGCAGACTCCGCAATGGGCCCATCCCCGAAAGTAGTTACGACACGCCGGAACCCACGGTAGGCAAAGCCGATAGCCCCTATTCCCAGCTTCTCTCGGCAGACCCAGACGCACTTGCCGCAGAGGACGCACTTGTTGGGGTCATAGATGAATACAGGACTGCTGGAGTCTATGGGGAGGTCAGGCAGGATCTTCCGGAACCTCTTTGTGTTGAGTCTTATGCCAAGATGTCTGGCGATCTCTTGAAGCTCACAGGAGCCACTCTTGGCGCAGTGACCGCAGTCCACGGGGTGGCTGGCCAGAAGCAGTTCGAAGGCAGTGCGGCTCAGCCTAAGAGAAGTGGGCCCTCTGGTGTTCACGGCCATCCCCTCCGCCACTGCTGTAGTGCAGGCCAATACCGGCGTGTCCGTCCCTGTCACCTCCACAAAACACAGGCGGCAGGCAGCGAAGGGCTGAGTCATCTCCCGAATGGCGCAGAGATTGGGAATATAGATGCCGCTGCCCAGAGCGGCCCACAGTATCTTCTCGCCCTCGGCGGCTCTTACTGCTTTGCCATCGATGGTTAACGAGACGCTCTTAGCTTTCACCAACGGATTGAGGGCTGTAACGCCTACGCCTATCTTCTCGGGTCAACCCAGTTGCCCCTAGAAGAGCCCCTGCACCTTGCCCGTCTTCGTGTCGATGTCCACCTTCCTGAAGGCTGGGTCAGAGCTGGTTCCGGGCATCAGGCTGATGGTCCCGGCGCAGGGACAGAGGAACTTCGCTCCAGAGTAAATCAGCACGTCGCGGATAGGCAGAGTCCACCCCTTGGGCACACCCTTGATGCTCGGGTCGTGCGTGAGGCTGAGATGCGTCTTGACCATCATGGTGGCGTAGTCATCATATTTCGAATCAGCCTCGAGCATTTTTGCCTTGGCCTCGGCGTCAGCAGTCCAGGACACGCCGTCAGCCCCATAGACCACCCTGGCGATCTTGTCAACGCGCTCCCTCAGCTTCATTTCCATGGGATAGAGGAACTCGAAGTGGTTCTGGTCATTGCAGGCGTCTATCACCGCGTCGGCCAACTCCAGGGCGCCATCGCCGCCCCTGGCCCAGTGAGCCGACACAGCACAGCGGGCTCCAGCCCCCTCGGCTGCCTTTCTCACCATAGCGATCTCTTCTTTGGTGTCGGTGTGGAAGGTGTTGATGCAGACCACCGGGTTGATGCCTGACGTCCTGATGGTGTTGATGTGGTGTAGCAAGTTAGGGAGGCCCTTCTCCAGCAGTCCCAGGTCCTCCTTGGTGTAGGATTCCGGCAGCGGTAGGCCCGCGGCTACCCTGGGACCACCGCCATGCATTTTCAGGGCTCTGATGGTAGTGGTGAGCACGGACACATGCGGCTGGAGTCCACTCAGGCGGGACTTCACATTCCAGAACTTCTCGAAGCCGATGTCCGCAGCGAAGCCGCTCTCAGTAACATGGTAGTCGAACATCTTCAGACCGATGCGGTCGCCGATGATCGAAGACTGGCCGACTGCGATGTTGGCAAAGGGGCCGGCGTGGACCATGCAGGGCTGGTACTCCACGGTGCAGCACAGGGTGGGGTTGATGGTGTTGCGCATCCAGGCCGTCATAGCGCCTCCCACCTCCAGGTCGCCAGTCGTAATGATATTGCCCTTCTTGTCAAAGGCTACAGTGATGTCGTCCATTCTCTGGCGCAGGTCTGCCAGGTCCCTGACTATGGATAGCATGGCCATCAGCTCGGAGCCCACAGCGATGCCAAACTTCGACTCCATCGTGTAGCCATCCATGCGACCCCCAAGGCCTATGATGACTCGCCTGAGGCTCTGGGCGCAGAAATCCATGATCCAGCCCATCTCTATCTTGGTGGGGTCGATGTCCAACCGGCGCATCCTGCTCCGCTTGGCCAACTCATCATCGCTGTAGTTGCGCTCGTGCTGCATTCTGGCAGTGAGCGCCACCATGGCCAGGTTATGAGCATTCATTATGTCGTTGATGTCGCCGGTGAGACCCATGGAAAACTCGGTCATGGGTATGAGCAGGGCATTGCCGCCGCCAGCGGCCGTTCCCTTGATATTCATCGTCGGTCCGCCTGAGGGCTGGCGTATGCAGCCGCCCACGTTCTTGCCTCGCTTGCCCAGGCCTTCCAGGATACCCATCGTGGTAGTCGTCTTGCCTTCGCCCAGCGGCGTAGGAGTTATGGCGGTTACCTCAACGTACTTCCCGTCGGGCTTGTCCTTGAGGCGCTGCATGATCTTGATGAAATCAAGCCGCGATAGTCTCCCATAGGGGATGATCTCGTCTTTCTCCAGGCGCAGTCTCTCGCGCCACTCGTCGGACCTGGGCATGTTTGGTTCGGCCGCTTCTGCAATCTGCCAGTCCTTCATGGTTGTAGCATCGTAGGGCATGATAACCTCCTTCTTCTTGCCAAATTACAGCCAGTATTCTTGGCTAGGCTGGTCTCCACCAACTCCGGACTCGTACTTATTCAGTAGGTCTGTGATAGGCAGCCTCCTTTCTTGGCAAGTTAGTCTGATTTCTCCTCTCGTTTGGAACGCCCTCGACTATCTGCCAATTGGCTCCCCCTACTACTTATGGCCAAGTTGCGCAGCAATACTTCTCACTTCTCTCGCGACTCTATCGCTGGAAAGGACGAGGGATGCGCCGGTAGTATCGGCTTCTGCCAGGCTTCTGTCGTAGGGGATAAAGCCGAGAAATTCAAAGTCCGCCATCCGGGACGTGACAAAGCCCTTTTGCTTTTTGTTGCGAATCTTGTTCCCCACTACCCCGATGTTGTGCAGGCCTATTTCCCGGGCCAGGTCTCTTACTCGACGGCCCGTTGCTATGCTTCTTATGCTTGGTTCCACCACGATTATCAGCTTGTCCACGCCTCTGGCTGTTCCCCGAGTCAAATGCTCTATGCCAGCCTCCATGTCTAGGATGACCAGTTCATTGGCCTTCAGGAGTAGATGGGCAACCAGGGCTTCGAGCAACGCGCCTTCGGGACAGTAACAGCCGCTGCCAGCGGCTTTGATCGGCCCCATGACCATTATCTTGATTCCGTCGTATTTCAGGGAGCACTTCTCTGGGAGATCGTCGACCTTGGGGTTGAGCTTGAAGTACGGTGCCATTTGGCCAGGTCTGGCGCCCGTCCTCTCCTCAATGAGGTCGTCCATCCTGGATATTGGCACTATGCTCTCAGAGTCGGGAAAGCCAAAAGTGGTGGCCAAGTTGAGATTCGGGTCGGCGTCTATTGCGAGAACGGAATAGCCAGCATCGGCAAATGCAGTGGATAGGAAGGCCACCAGCATGGTCTTGCCTACTCCGCCCTTACCACTGACTGCGATTTTCATGCCGCAAATCGTCGAATTATAGCTTAGATCAATCTGCGATTCAACAACCCCCGGTTGGGTTGCCTGCTTAAATGATTTGACATGTAGGCTGCCCTCCATTCACCTGATTAGTGCCGTATCACACGCTTTCCCTGTCGCTGTGGTGAGCCGAAGGCCTCGAATACGAAGGGAAAACGAATCAATCCTACGCTTCCCCTCACGTTGGTGAGCGTATTCCGAGCAGAAGCGAGAAATCCGACTCTTTATCCTGCTCTGGCTATACCTTCTCACCGTAGAGCCCCCGCCATGACGCCGGCAGGGACTTGCGGTGACACGAGGTACAACAAGGAGTCGCGGTAGGCTGAAGTGGAACTATCCTGACCTTCGAAGTGCGATCGGTCTATCCGAGCCAACTCAAGCGGTGGTGCCAGCTCGGGTGAAGTGGCATCTCTCTTGAGTTCTCGTCCGGTGGCTGCTGCTATTTATCCCGTTCCCGGAAGGCCTGGATATAGCGCTGCATGTACATATCGCGACCCAGCAACGCGTCGGTTGCCAGGACAAAGGGACGTACCTTGGCCACATCCACGACGGGACAGGTCACTCCCTGCTGAATGACCATTGCTAGGAAGGCACTATTGAGCAACGGGCGGTCAGGCAAACCGAAAGAGACGTTGCTGGTTCCCATAGTCTGGTTGAGTCCCAGTTCTGCCCTGATCCTGCGGATGGCCTCGATTATCACTATGGCGGTCTTGTTGTCGGCTGCCGTTGGCATGCTCAGGCAATCGATAATGATATCCTCGCGGGGAATACCCATCGCCGTAGCTCGTTCTACGATCTTCCGGGCGATGGAAACACGCCCATCCGCGTCAGTGGGTATGCCTTCTTCATCCATGGTTAGCCCGACCACTGCGGCCTGGTGCTCTTTGACCAGAGGCAGGATCTGTTCAAGGGAATCGTTCTGCCCGGTAACCGAGTTGATCAGGGCTTTGCCGCGATAGGTCTCGAGGGCGGCCGCCAGCGCCTTCGGATTGCTGCTATCGATAGAAAGAGGCACGTCCACAACGTCCATTACTGCTCGTATCGCCCGAGGCAGGAGGGTCGCTTCATCCACCTCAGGAATGCCAACGTTCACGTCAAGGATGTCTGCCTTCGCCTGCACCTGAGCCAGAGCTTCTTGGCGCACCAGGTCCAAGTCGCCAGCCTGCAATGCTGCGGCCAGTTTCTTCTTCCCTGTGGGGTTAATGCGCTCACCTATGAGCACTGTTGGCCGCTCACCGCTTATGATTACCTCCTTTGTCGCGCTTGAGACTCTGGTTTCCATGTGATCAACCTCCCTTGTGTGTATGTTGTCCGATATTCAGTGCTTCAGTGAAGATCTGCATGAAGTTGGGGACTGTGGCCAGTTCTATGTATCCGGCATCTCGAGCCACGGCCTGTGATTCGGCCCGCTTGCTACAGGAGATCAGGGCCAACCTGGCGCCTGTTCCCGCAGCATTCCCAACCTGGCGAAAACGGCTTAGAGGTAGCGATGGGAGCATGCCGATAGCTATTGCGCTGGAGACATCTATGTAGCTGCCGAAGGCCCCAGCAATGGTGACTTGCTCGATTTCCTCTTGGAAGCGGCCCGCCGCCTCCAGGAGCACTTGAATCCCAGTCTGAATAGCTGCCTTGGCCAGTTGCAGCTCTCGCACGTCTTTCTGGGTTATGGTGATGGCAGGGTGCCCATCCCGCTCCTCTTCGCTGGCTATCACGAACTCCCACTGCTCCTCGTGGGTGCGCACCCGCGGGTGATTGTGCGTCATTCTGCCCGTCTCATCCAGCACTGCATCGAGGCAAAGCTGAGCCAGAACATCCACAATCCCGGAGCCGCAGATGCCAACTGGCGGCGCGCCATCGATTGTCAGGTAGTGCACATCGTTATCTACCAGTCGGAATCTCTCTATGGCTCCGCTGGCAGCCCTCATGCCGTGCTTGATGTGTCCCCCCTCAAAGGCAGGACCGGAGGCACAGGAGACGCTGGTCATCTTGCCGTCACCCGCCAGACAAACCTCGGTGTTGGTGCCGATGTCCAGTGCCAGTGATAGGCCTTCAGCCCGCGCAACTTCTGTGGCCAGTATCATCGCGACATGGTCAGCGCCCACAAAGCCGGCGATGTTGGGCAGGAAATGCACATAGGCGCCTGGCGCGATATGCACACCTACGTCGCGCGCCTTGATGTCCAGAGCCCCGCGTACTGCGGGGACAAAAGGAGCCAGAGCCAGTTGAGCTACCGGCAGTCCCAGCAGTATGTGATGCATAGCCGTGTTGCCAACTACCACCGCTTCGACGATCTCCTGTGTTTGGGCGTCCGCTTTGGCGCACAGGTCTGCGGCCAGCCTATCGAGCGCTTCCACAACTAGCTTTCGCATTTGGGTGCCTTCGGCTGTTGAGCTCGTGATGCGGGAGACGCGGCTGATAATGTCCTCACCGTAGCTGATCTGGGGATTCATAGTCCCTTCGGCAGCCAAAGTGCGACCGTTGTTCAGATCGACCAGATAGCCAGCTATCTTGGTGGTGCCCAGGTCCACCGCCATCCCCAACTGGCGACTCGGCCAGGGGCCAAGCGCGATTACCTCTTGCTCACGTACTGAAGCTTGGGTCTGCCAGTCTCTTGACCTGAGCTGTGCGGAGATGTTTCGAAGTACGTCGATGTCAATGGCGTCGCAGGACACCTGGTGTTCCCGCTCGAGCGACTGCAGCACTTGCTCGGCATCGCCGTGCAGGTCTGATAGAGATGGGGCCTGTAGTTTGAGATGGTAGGCAGAAACGGCTGGTTCGGGGCTGATATCCAGTTCCAGTCCTTCCACCTGAGTCCGTTGGGATGTACTCATCGATTCAGCCGGCACCCGCAGCTGGCAATCGCTGGCAGGGTAGGTCTGGCAGGCCAGGCGGTAGCCCTCCCGCAACTCGTGGGCGGAGAGTTCCTGCTGCTCGATGGAAGTCGGCTCTGAGACGCTTCCGGTGAGAATCTGCACTCTGCAGGAGCCGCACAATCCATGTCCCCCGCATATGCCGGACAGTCCTACTCCCAGTTGCTGTGCGCACTCGAGGAGGGATTGTCCGGCGGCACACATGCCGCGGCGGCCTACAGGTTCAAATTCGATGTGATACGATTTCAAGTCCGTGTCCTACAAGGATATCAAGAGTGGCGTGAGCTATCCTTTCTTGCCCCATATTCTAACATGAGATATTGTGCGCCGTGCCCCCTGATGGTCCAACCGCGCGGACACTCTTTGTTTTCCCGCCTGGCCCTCCGTGTTCACCCGTTCGGGGCAAGTTGATCTGCCGGTCAGTTCTGGCACGGCAACGTGGCTTACACCGTTTCTGAGGACGTATCGAATTGAATGGATACGTCCCTGGGCAACGCAACTCCAACTTCCACTTCAATTGCTTTGAGAATGGCTGTTGGGACCGGGCAGGCAACGTGCTTAATGTGCTGGGACGCGTATTCCTGCACCAGGGATGCGTCTTGAGCCTTCAGGGCGTCACGCCAGTCAAGCTCGCTCAAATGGGCTCCCATTTGGGCCAGCATTTCACAATCGCTAGTGATGGCGACCTTGACTTTTCTGGAGGAAAGCCTAGTGACTTCTACGATGGCAGGAAAGCCACAGATTCCGGGATCAACCACCACTCTTGTCATATGCCAGCTCGAGTTTTCATGGGTAGCAGGGACAGGGTCACTGCGGATCTACGAGTCACGCGTGACAAAGCATCGAGATCAGGTGGCCGTTTCTCATGTCTAGTTGTACCAGCCAAACTCATCAATAGCCTTCTTCATCATATAGACATTGTATGGTGGCGCCATTGGTGGGACTTCGCATCCTGACATCAGCATGAAGCCCCGAGCTGCGTGCTTTGCCTTCTCGATACACTGTCTGCACAGTTCGTATACCTGCTGGGATGCTCCGTTTTGGATGACCGCCGGGTCCAGATTGCCGATGATGATGCACCTATCTCCAAAATACCTGATGGCAGTATGGAGGTCCACCTGATGGCCAAAGCTCACGAGTCCAGGGTCCCCCATAGGGAGCTGCGCCCAGAATGGTAGGTTCAGGTTCTGTTCGCCGCAGATATGGTAGTGGATGTGTTTGACTCCCATAGCGAGCATTTCCTCGCTCGCCTCTCTCAAGTAGGGAAATACGAATCCCTCGAAGTGCTTGGCTGAGATGATGTCGTTGGCCGCCAGGGGCTCCCAGATGTTCGGAATGACTCGCTCGGCGCCAAAGGTTTCCGTCCAAAGCCGTACTACCTCAACAATGTGGTCTGTAGCCAGCCGGAGCAGCCTGTGAGCAGCTTCGGATCTCTTTATCATCCAGCGGCATAGAGTCCCTACCGGGCAGATATTTCCAGCAATGGTGAAGTTGCCTCCGAGGACAACGGAGATGGGGGTGCCGGACTTGTCCTGGAGCCGGGAGAACTCCATAGCCAGGGGAAGCATTCCTGCCTTTCTGACGTCAGGAAGTCTCAGTTGGAGAAGGTCCTCTTCTGAATTCACCACGAATTTGCCGTGTGACGGAGCTTGTTGCCACTCGCTGCTGGGAAACTCGATCTCTCCTCCGAACTCCCAGCCGCCGTAGGAAGCGTAGCCAAAGTCCGGGCCGCCGTCGATGCCGTATTGCTCAAAGGTCAACAACTGCGCGTTGAAGCTCTTGAGAGGGTCGTTGTATATACTGGCTACGGGGTAACCGACATTCCTGGCACAGAAGCCGAAGATGAAGTGGTATAAGGGAACCCTTTGTGGCTTCTGATGGTTCAGTAGTGCGTCAAAGGGATCGCCGCATTTCACGGTCTTCGACCCCCGCTAGTTATGGGCCGTCTCTCCTTTCTGGATCATTTGGACCATTTTGCCTGCCTCTTCAACTGCCTCTCCGGCATTGTCGGCATATCCGTCGGCACCATAGCTTGTCGCTATCTCCCGTGTGATCGGGGCTCCGCCGAGCATGACGGCCACGTTGGGGTTTCGCGTCTTGATCATCTTTGTGACTCTTGGCATAGCCAGCATGCTGGTTGTCATCAGGGCGGAAATTCCCACCACGTCAGCGTTTGTCTTTTGTTGCTCCTCCACGAACCTGTCCAGCGGAACGTCGTTGCCCAGGTCATACACTTCCCACCCTGCGGCATCAAACATAACCTTCACCAGGTTCTTGCCGATGTCGTGAACGTCACCTTCCACAACGCCGAGTACTATCTTCTTCCCTGACTCTTCGCTACCACCCCCCTTCACATGTGGTCGCAGGATATCCAGTCCCGCGTAGAGCGCATCGGCACACAAGAGTAGTTCCGGAACAAAATATTCTCGTGAGGCGTATAACTCCCCCACCTTCTCCATCCCGACAGCCAGACCTTTCATTAACGCATCGTAGGCGTCCACGCCTTCTCCTATTGCAGCCTTACTGAACTCCACCACGGAATCCTCATCGAATGCCACGACTCCATCGTAGAGTCCCTTCAGTATCTGTTTTCGTCTTTCGTTTGAGGGCATCCTCATACTCCGTTCTTATAGAATGCTGATTGCACCATCCGAAGTCGTTGATTGCCTTGGTCATGTGATACACAAGAGCTTACCACACACCCACATTGAACTGTATGCATAGTGTCTTGGTATCGTGTGCGTCTCCTACGCAAAGGATAGGGGGTACTTGCCATACTCCCGTATGGCCCTGATCATCTGCACGTAGTTATCGGGTTTCACTCCGCTGTGAACAGTGTTACTGGAAGCGCAGACATATCCTCCGCCTTTTCCCGCCTTTCTTATGGCTTCCTTCACCGCTTGGCGAACGTCGTCGGTCGTTCCCCAGCTCAGCAGGGCGCCACAATCAACGCCTCCGATGAGACATACCTTGTCGCCGTACTTCTCTTTCGCCTCTCCCAGATCCATGCCTGCTGCCGGGTCTATGGGATGTATTGCGTCAATTCCGGTCTGTACAAGCAGGTCAAAGATAGGCCAGATATTTCCGTCGGTGTGCTTCAGGCATGGCACACCCCTGCTGTGGCAGTAGTCCGCGATCTGCTTCAGCCCGGGTGTGAGGAACCTCGCAGTGAATGTCGGGGACACCATAGGGCCCTTGGTCATAGCGTAGTCACCGGTAACCCATATGGCGTCAACTCCAATATCAATGCAGTTCGTAACATACCTCATGTGGTAGTCACGCGCAATTGCGTTAACTTCATGTACGAAATCGGGCCTTTCTATCATATCGACGTACAGATTGACTTCTCCACGGATAATCTCGGCGACTGTGGTGAAGGGGTCAAGCACGGTGGCGATAATTGCCCTCTTGCCCTTATACGTCCTCACCGCCTGTTCTATTTCTGTATATCTAGAGGGCAGGTCAGGGTCGGCGCGTACGAGGGTGTTGAGGTCTTCGGGGGATTTAACGGCTGGCTCCACAGGTAGGGGATCAGTCCGGGATACTCTGGTGAATCGTCTTAGAGCTCCCCATTCATCTCGGACAATTCCCTTGGCCTCGTCCACAGTCTCGTATTTCTTGCCTTTCATGTCGTAGTAGCAGATGGCATCGAGGTCCATGTAGTCACAGAAGTCGGCGTAGCTCAGGCCGGGCTGTATCGCATCTATCACCCTCTGGTCGATATCGATCTCCATGGTAGGCACCACGTCGGGTTCCTGACGGTTGACCGCCCGCAGCA
Source organism: Chloroflexota bacterium (assembly GCA_015222295.1). Taxonomy (GTDB): domain Bacteria; phylum Chloroflexota; class Dehalococcoidia; order GIF9; family AB-539-J10; genus JADFUZ01. The sequence goes on from JADFUZ010000080.1 coordinate 15,450, forward strand.
CTCTGTCTCGACCATTGAATCTCGCCATTCTTGGTTGTCCCTCTAGGGTTTCCTCACCAGAGCTGCCGCTACTTTCGTAGCCTCGGGTGCGTCGGCAGCGTAGCCGTCAGCACCAATCTGGTCAGCCC
>JADFUZ010000081.1 GCA_015222295.1 Chloroflexota bacterium
AAAGGCGACAATGCAAACTCCCAGCGTAGTCTTGGTCCTGTCCCAGCCAAACTTGTCCATCAGCGGGGCAACCACCCCACCATAGGTCAGGAAGTACAGCGAAGACAGTCCCAGCAGGAACAGGGCCACGAAGAAGATGACACCGAAGAACGAGTTTCCTCCCGGCATCATGGATATCGCCGCAGGGTAGCTCACGAAGGCCAGACCCACACTCTTGGTGGCCACGGCCTCGCCCGGCATCGCTGCCATCAGGAAGCCGACCACGCTGAATACGGCAAATCCGGCAAAGAAGCTTGTAGCACAGTTGCCCAGGGAGGTTATGACCGCATTGTTGTTGACATCTCCCCTCTTCTTAACAAAGCTGCCGTAGGCCACCATGCCGGCCATCCCCAGCGACAGGGTAAACGCAATCTGGCTGAAGGCACCAAACCACATCTCTATGTTTCCCAGTTGGGACATGTCCGTGCTGAGATAGTCGTTCAACCCCTGGGCAGCACCGGGCAGGGTAATACCCCTTACCACCAGTGTGCCTAGCAGCACCCAGGCGATAATCATTACGTACTGCGACACCGGCCCTATTACCTTGGTCCCCTTGAACGTTACCAGGAAGGTCACCAGCCAGACGATGACCAGGCAGATCACCAACGCCGTCACCGGCGCCCCGATCGCGGCTGGCCCATCAGAGAGCTGCAGCACGTCCCCGAAGAAGAATCCCCCGGCCGCTTCAGCTCCAGCCTTGCCCACGCCCCAGGCCATTGTCGCCGAAGCGGCAACATAGCGCACCGTCCAGGCCAGGACGACGCTGTAGTAGGTGATGATCCCGAAGGCGATCCAGACGGGCCACCACCCCAACCATTCCCACTTCTTCCCGATCCCGGCGAACACGCCCGGCGCGCTGGTGGCGAAATACCGGCCCATGCCGAACTCCAGCATCAGCCAGGGAATGCCCAGCACGATGAGGCCGACCATCCAGGCTATCAGGAACGCCCCACCACCGTACGTGTGAGTAAGATACGGGAACCTCCAGATATTCCCCAGTCCTATCGCGGAGCCCAGAGCAGCAAAGATGAAGTAGCCCCGCTTCCCCCAAGTCTCTCTTTCCATGTTTCACCCTCCTTTCAATTTGGTTTTGTTGTATTGAAAGCTACAATATGGAGAAACCTTGCTGGAACTCGCAACTGATTGTGACCTCTGCCTCCTTTCTTGAAGGCTTGTTCCCGCCTCCTGAAATATACGTCTGCCTCTTCCCGAGGGTCTCCTTACCCCTCCTGACCAGAGTCCTGATAACAGTTTAGGCGTGCCCTCTCTCGATTGTCAATAGTTTTGCGGAACAAAATCGGGATTTTGCTGTTCTCTGCTTTTCCCGCGACTCAATGCACCTGGATGCCCGCAATTCCCCGGAGCGCGGTGGCCCTACAGGCACTTGGCATAGTCCAGCAGGATGCCGAAGAAGTAGCCCCCCTTGTCGGCTTTCACCGTCTTGAACTTGTGCTTCATCCCGGTCGGGATGAACACCGCCATCGGCGACTCAACGGTATATGTCTCGTCTTCCAGGGTTACCTCGAACACCATGTCCCCACGCTCTGCGGAGATGGCCATGTATAGCTCGGGACATCCGTGAGAATGGGGGTCGGCCACTTCTCTACCCACCAGCTTGCCGACATCGACCGCGACTACGCCCAGTTCGACCTCTGGAAAGACATCGGGGCTCACCCAGAACGGAGCCGGCGCGTGGTGCCCTTCTAGCTGGACCATCTTAGGAATGTCAGTGGCAATGTACTTGCTGTATTTCTTCTCCACTAGAACCCTCCTTCTGTTGAACTCCTGGCCTCACTCACCACCGCCACGCATGGCTGTCACCACCCTCTCCCTCGCCAGTCTCTCCGCAGCCACGCGGGGATAGAGCTTATCCCTGTGAGCCATATCCAGAACGGCTCTCACGTTCTCCCCAATCTTGGCCTTTATCGCATGGAACGCCTCTTCTTCTGTGCCCCTCTGCACCTCAACTGCTCCAGCGATCACGCCGCCAGCATTGGCAATGAAGTCCGGCACCACGAGAACGCCCTTTTCCGCCAGGTACTCCTCCGCCTCCCTGGTCACCGGAATATTGGCCGCCTCGACCACCATCCTGGCCTTGACATCCCCAACGTTGTTCATCGTGACCACATCGGGCCTCGCCCCCGGTATCAGGATGTCCGCCTCCATCTGGAATAGCCCGGCTCCATCAAAGCGCTGGCCTCCCTTATATTCCCTGTTCCACAGCTTGGTCACCCGGCACGTCTTGGGCTCGACCGTCAGCAGAGCATCGTAGTCCAGCCCATCGGGATCGCAAATCCCACCGTTGACGTCGGAGAGCGCCACTATCTTCACGCCCTTGCCCGCCAGGCAGCGGAAGGCTGCCTGTCCCACAGCCCCGAAGCCTTCAATGACGGCCGTGGCTCCCTTCAGGTCCAGACCGATGTAGCCGGCAGCCACCTCCGCCACCTCTGCCACCCCATAGCCTGTGGCCCCCACCTCATCCAGGTCAAGCCCCCCCAGTTCGCGAGGCAATCCTACGGCCCGGCCGATCTCGTTGAAGATTATGCCCATGCACTGCTCATTCGTTCCCATATCCGGCCCGGGCATGTAATCCGTGTGGGGCCGCAGGAATCCGGCATAGGCCCTGATGATCTGGTCCTTGTTCTCAGCCGCGGGGTCGCCGAGAATCGCCCCCTTGGCGCCACCGTAGGGAATGCCCGCCGCGGAGTTCTTGAACGTCATGGCCCTGGCGAGGCGAAACACCTCCTTCGTGGTTACGTCAGGTGCCATTCTTATGCCGCCAAAACCGGGACCCAGGGCGGTATTGTCCACCACCAGAATCCCTCGCAGGTTGAGTTTGCGGTCATAGAAGTGCAACACCTTCTCCGGGCCCAGTTCGTCAGCGTACCCGAAAATCTCCTCTTCTGCTCCCATCTGTGACCTCCTATTACATAATGCTCGACTTTCCCAGCATATCATCCACAGAAGCCTCGCTCACACCCTATCGTCATGGCGTCCTCACGTCAGACCCCTCACCATCCACCAGGCAATAAAAAAACTGGGAAAAATCCCAGTCTTGCTTCGGGCATTCCGACCGGTCACGCAACCAGTCCCTCCCCTCCACGGCCCAGAGGAGAAGGGCCACCTTCCCCTGCATCGCCTACCACATTAGCCGAAAATGGCAGGAATGTCAAAGCCTTCGCTGACACTCTGTTTTGACGCAACACGAGCCTGCCCCCCGACTGGTTTTGGTTTGACTCGAGGCAACCCAGTTCCTATACTGTGAGCCCCAGGGAGGGGTGACCGAGTGGCTTATGGTGACGGTCTTGAAAACCGTTTTCGCTTTCAGCGAACGTGGGTTCAAATCCCACCCCCTCCGCCACACAGGTAATCAGACACCGGGCCGGCACCACCCTCCGACCGCGCTGGCTTCCGTTGGGGTCACACGACCCCGGGATATGCGGTTCGGTTCCCGGCTGGGCCATTTCAAAGCTAGAAAGCCGTTTGGCAGGCAGAGATGAGTGCTGTCTAACACCCGGGCCCGCATCCAGACCTCGACCAGGAGCCCTAGCTGGAGTTGACCCCAGTCCTACACAGACCGAACCAGGCTGCTGCACTCCTGCACTGAGCACGAAAGTGCAAGAGAACCCATGACTGCCCTCTCACTCAGCAACACCCCGTGGCGCTCAAGTTCCCGGGCGATTGTGATTGAACCCAATGCCGCGGGAGACTCACTCAGTACCTTGGGTATGGCAATGACCTTCCGTTCTGTCTCAAAGTTGGCGCTCTGTACCATGGCTTGTAGTAGCCCCCATAGCGTAGGCTATATGCATTGTATTATCTCTACCACCAACACCGAATACCGTGACTTGCTATTTGGTGGATGCTTGACCAGACGCAGCCAAGCTGCAGCCCGCAGTTGAACAGAGTAGCCGAGATCGCCGCCGTGCACCAGTCCAGTGTCTGAGATGGTGGCAGCCGAAACTTGCTTCAACAGTTTGATTCACCAGCCTCGTCC
>JADFUZ010000082.1 GCA_015222295.1 Chloroflexota bacterium
GATTGTTGACCTGTCAGGTCGACAGGGGCAGCCTGTATCTCCCGGTGCAATAGGGTTATTGCGTTGCGGATGTTAATGGCATGGCCTTCAATGCTGTGCCGCCAGGCGCTGCTAGCCATCCCCATCCAAGCGAGGGCTGTCCTTGCTCCTACAAGTCCCTTTGTCCGTTTTAGCTCTTCGTACTGGCTGGCTCTCTCGATAGCCACCGCTGCCTGGCTGGCGAGCGCCTCCAATAGCCTCACCTGGCGGTTGGAGAACTGACGAGGCTCGGAGCTGTTGACATAGAGCACGCCAATTGGCTCTTCACGGCTCACCAGTGGCACACCAACTAGAGCCCGGCGTTCCTTCTCAATGGCGACGGGGCTGACACGTGGATCTTCGAGGGTGTCAGAAATGACAATGGGTCTTAGTTCGTCAATGATGGCTCGGGCTATACCTCCCTCTCGCCGCGCGCGGCTCCGATACGGCTGCAAGGTTCGATTCGGCTCGGTAGTAGTGAGGGTGCGAGTGAATGCCTTCGTTTGTGAGTCCCAGAACAGAATGCTGCCGGAGTCTGTGTCGGTTAACTTCATAGCTTCCATCATCAAGACATTCAATACCTCCTCGAGGTCAAGAGTGCCAGCAAGCGAAGTCGCAACCTGTTGTAAGGCCTGAGATTCCTCCAGCCGCTCAGTTGCCTGCTGATATAGCCGAGCGTTCTGGATAGCAATGGCCACCTGGCTAGCCAGGGCATCCAGAGCCCGTTGATCCTCCTCATCAAAGGCATCGTTCTCAGGATGCTCCACGTTGATGACACCGACAACCTGCTCCCCCAACTGGATAGGCACGCCCAGTTGTGAGCGGACGCGGGGGTCGGTCTCAATGTAATCGGGATCCTCAAGCACGTCTCGCACCAGTTGGGACTGACAGGTCACGACGACTCTCCCTGTTATCCCTATGGGCACGTCCTCTTCTAGGTCTATCTCAGGAACCCTATCCTGGAGTCTAGCCAGCATCTCAGAGGGGTGAGCAGCGACAAACCTGATACGGTTTCCGTCCACCAAGGCCAGGTGGCTGAAGTGCGTCTTTTCTCCACGAGGCTCAGTTAGTCGCCAGGCCTGTTCGACGATATGATGGAGGATCTCATTAAGTGTCAAAGTACTAGTCACAGCCCGACCTGCCTCGTAGAGAGTCTCCAAAGCGGTCGCTCGCCTAGTCGCCTCCTCGTACAATTGGGCATTGCGGATGGTCACGGCAGCCTGCTGAGCGAAGAGTTCAGCGGCTTGCCTCTCTTCGTCAGTGAAGCGGTGAGCAGAACGATAGTTAACAAAGAGAATCCCTACCACTTCCTCGCCAATCTTCAGTAGGATGCCTGCAGAAGACTCAATTCCCTCTCGAACAACAAAATTGCCCGCCCCCAAGATGGGATCCTCAGTGGAGCAAAAAGTAAAACGTGAGAGGCCATGTTTCAAGAGTTTCCTTATCACCGAGTGCTCGCCAAGCAAGTCTATTTGTAACCTTCTCTCTTGGCTAACAAGCTGCCAATCTGCCTGCTCTTGAGGCTTGTGCAACTCCCCAACCACAACGGATGGATAGCTAATGTCGCGCCTCTCTTGGTCACAAGTGTACAGTGACACAACATCACAGTCGATCGTCTCTTTGACACTCTGGGCTATGACTTCCAAAGCTGGATAGAGTTCACCTTCAGCAGTTACTACTTCTCCCGCCTTCAACAATCCCTCTCTCAGGCGAAACTGTCTGGCGTTCTGGATAGCAATGGCCGCGTAGTTAGCGAAAATCGTGGCCAGTTCCTTCTCCTTCTCCTCAAACCGACGTGGCTCGTCCTTACCGTAGACATTCAGAATGCCGATTAACTCATTGCCAATCGTGAGCGGAGTGGCCAACACAGTGTACAGCTTCTCGCCGTGGACAAGCTCCGCCTCACCTATTGGCTCGCAATGGATATCGAATATCTGTGGACCTAGTCCCCTATCTCTGATGAGTTCATCCACTTTGCTGCGAGCAATCCGCTGCTTTTGCCGATATTCGTCCCCCAAACCAAATGCGGCCCGAATGACCAGGTTCTCCTGACGCTCATCCCACAGCATCAGGCTGGTGGCTGGAGCACTGAAGATATCCGCTGCCTTGTCAGTGATCATCGGTAAGAGGTCATCCAACTCGAGTACGGCACTCACCGCTGCCGAAGTGGCTTGAATGGCCTTCAGTGCTTGCCCGTGTCGTTGCTCCGCTTGATACAACTGTGCATTTCGAATAGCGACGGCTGCTTGGTTGGCGAATAGTCTGATACTTGTGAGTTCATCGTTCGTAAAGCGGTGTCTCGAACGATAGTTTATGAATACCACCCCGACGGTCATACCCTTAATCTTAAGTGGAATGCCTACGCATGATTTTACTCGCTCTTCTCGAACGAAGCGCCCTCTCATCACTTCATCAGAGGGAGCATCTTCCGCAACATGGAGTCTATCCAGTCCGAGGACCTTCCAGACTGCCGTGCCCTTCCGAGCCTCACTGAGCCGCCTTATCGGTTCTTCGTTCCATACGCCAGCCATCGCGGGTGGATGACCGAACTGTCCCGTCTCGGGACTATAGGGATACAACGTCACTGTATCCGCGTCAAGGACTGTTGCCGTCTCTCGGACAATAGAGCGTAGAGTCTTTCCAAGGTCTTCAACGACGGTCACTTCAGCGATCAGGGCTGCAGCTTCTCGTGCGATGTTTAGTTGTTTGAGCAGCCTAGCTTTCTTGAGGACCAATGCTGCGTGACTGGCAAAGGTCTCCAGCGTCCTCTTATCCTCCTCCCCGAAACTTCGAGGAGAGTTGTAGTTCACGTACAGGACTCCGAGCTCTTCATTGCCAACCTTCAATGCTACTCCTTGGAAGCTCTTTACACCAAGACTGTATAGGAACTCCAAGGTTGAGGGGCCCATGAAGTCATATTGTGGATCGGAGATGTCCGTGACGCCGACCAACCCCTGGTCCATCACTGTGTCAGCGGTACCGCGTTTCTTGGGCTCTTTCTTCCGAAATCTTTCCAACTCATCTCCGGGAATACCACATGCCACTAGCTCTTTGGGGATGAATTCGTTGCGAACGCTATCATAGGACCAGATTGCTGAGGAGTCCGCTTGCAACACTTTCCGAGCACTGTCCGCGATTCGTTGCAGAACTTGGCGTAGATCAAGGGGTCCAGCCATAGCCTCGGCCGCCTGGCGCATCTGCTCCAGTTCCTGCATCCGCCGGGCGTTGTCATAGGCTATTGCCGCCTGGTTGGCATAGAGGTGCAGGGCCTCAATCTCGGCCGGCAGAAACCGGTGCGGAGCCTCGAATTGTATCCACATCACACCGATTGTCTTGTCCCTCAGGTTGAGCGGCACGCAAGCGGCGGCTCCGACACCATCTTGGAGCATCCAAGGATTTACCGTATCGCTCTTTGCCTCCACATTTTCAATGATGCGAGATGTTCCTGAACGCACCACCTGAACAGAAATACCGTCTGGCCTGATCCAGGTGGCAATGTCCGGTCTCTTGTCAAAACCCAGTGCAGCCAACTCTATGGGCTCTTCCATTTCAGTGATTCGAATCACTTCAGCGCGACATCCCCCAAGAGCACGATGGGCCTTTTGAACAATGACATCCAGGATGCGCTCTGGGTCCATCGTGGAGATGATGGCGCTGCTCCCTTCATACAGTGACTGGAGCGTCTGAAGCCCTGCTTGGGCTTCCTGATAGAGTTGGGCATTCTTGATGGCGGTGGCCACTTGGCTGGCCAGCGCTCGGAAGACATTTCTTACGACTGGGCTAAAGGCATGGGGAACATAGCTCTGGATGGAAATCACGCCAATGATGTCCTCGCCTGCTTTCAGGGGCAGAAACAGGCAGGACACGCAAGGCTCTCCAACTAGCTTAGGCTGCACTCCCAGCAATTCCTGTACTTCCCATCCCTCTTCCTCGCTAGCCCAGTGGAGATCTTGCCCCTTCTTCACAACATGGCCTGTTGTCCCCCATTGGCTTAGATCATCGAGTGAATACTCTGAAATATGGACAGGTTGATCTTTGTCATACGCCAGGGGGAAGTACACTTTGTTGGCCAGTCTATCATACAACGCGACGAAGAAGGTCGAGATATCAAATTGTTCCTTGACAAATTGCCAGACAAGGTCAAGTTGGTCGTCCAACTTGAAGGTTTTGGCGAGATTTTTGCTGACCTTCACCAAAGCATCCATATGTCGGGTATAAGCCTGGAGCTCCTTGAAGGATTGTGCATTGGCAATGGCGATGGCCGCCTGATCAGCCAGCATGACCACCAGGTTTAGATCTTCCTCGGTGAAGGTGGAGTCGTCCACCGTGTTGACGGCGGTGAGGGTTCCTATCACCTCCCCTCTGACCAGTAAGGGAGCCACGATCAAAGATTTCGTGTTGAACTGCTTGGCCCTCTCGAGGGCTATGCCCGTGTTCCTGGGATCCTTTTGGGCGTCCGCAACCAGCGCCGGCCTCTCCTCCCGCAACACCCAGCCACTGACACCCTCCTCGAACTCCTTGAAGGTGAAGCTCTCCAGATGCTCGCGGCTGTAACTGTAGCCGGTAGCCTTGAGGAGACGGTGCTCCTCCACATCAACAAGGAGGAAGAGACTCCTCTTGGCCCCCACCAGGTGAACGATATGTTCAGCGATAGACTCCAGAATCCGGTCCAGTTCCAGGTCGGAGGTTATCTCCTCACCGATCTTGTGGAGGATCCTGAGTCTTTCAGCGTGTTCCTTTGCCTTCTCATAGAGCCCTGCGTTCTCGATAGCCATAGCCGCCTGAGTGGCCATCAATTCACACAGACGTATCTCCTCCGGAGTGAAACGCCGCCGCTCCTCTGTGGAGTCTAGGCCGATAGTGCCTACGACTTCTCCCTTAACGATTAAAGGAGCGATCAGGATGGATTTTATGCCTCGTAACCTGACCACATCTCGAATGGCGATAGTCAGAGGGTCGGTCTCGGCATCATAGATGGCCAAAGGCTCCTTAGTGGCCAGAATACGGTCGATGGAGGGATTTCCGCACAAAAAGATGCGAACCTTTGCTGCCGTGTTGTCCGGTGCCTCCTGGTACTCGGCGGCCACATAGCCGTACTCTCGGGCTTCGTCGAAGAGAACGACGCCGCTCTGCTTCACCCCTATCACCTTAGCCATTTCGTTGACGATGGTCTGCAGGATGCGTTCAAGCTCTAAGGTGGAACTGACTGCCTGTCCCACCTCTAGCATGGCCTCCGCCTCCTCGGCCCTGCGTCTTTCCTCTTCGTAGAGTTGGGCGTTCTCAAGAGCGATGGCCGCCTGCCCGGCCAGCAATTGCAAAATCCGCTGTTCATGCATGCCGAAGGCTTCCTGCCGGGTGCTGTAGGCATACAA
>JADFUZ010000013.1 GCA_015222295.1 Chloroflexota bacterium
ACCCAGGACAAGACCCAGAGGGAAGCCGCTGGCGATTCCGATTAGTAGGCCAGCCACCATAAGGATGGTGACGGTTTCTGGACTCATTGCTATCGTAGCTCCTCTCCTTTCTTGAGCAGGTACAAGTCGCGTATGACCCAGGCTATTCCAGCCAGAAGAAAGAGGGTGATAGCCACAGGAATCATCCATCTGAATGGCCACATGGGTGGTCGCCAGAAGCCTATTTCGGAGAACTCCTTGTTATCGAATGACCAAATAGCTCTCGCAACGGACTTCTGTAACAGGACTCCATAGAGGGGGAAGAAAAGAACCAGGTTCAATACGACGTCGATGATTGTCTTCATCCTGGGAGGGAAGTGGGTGTAGATGATGTCAACCCGGATATGTGTCTTGTGCAGGCTGGCGTAGGCCATGCCTATGAGCATGACTGTACCACCAAGCATATAGCTGACGTCGTACGCCCAGATTGTGGGTGCGCTGAAAAGGTAGCGCATGGAAGTATCGTACGCTATGGCAAGGATGAGAGCCACTATTAGCCAGCTTATCAACTTCCCGCTCCATTCGCTCAGGAAGTCGATCTTCTGTAATGCGAATCTTAGAACACTCATTAGACACGAAGCTCTCAGCATCTAATCTGAAACCAAGAGCTTGCTCTTTGGGGTTTGAGCAACGATGAAGGTGCCCCATTATGGGGCACCTTCATCTGAGATGTTCTACCGCCCATACATTGGGGTTTCGCCCCAGGTCATGATGTTGGGATCGGGCTGGATGAAGTTCTTCAGGGCACGGTACTTTATGACAAACTCACGTTGAGACTCGAGGACCTTGGCAAAGAATTCGTCCTCGGCAGCGATCTCAGCATATTTGGCATTGGCAACTTTGACGATTTCTTCCTGCAAGTCCTCAGGGAGATAGACGAACTTGGTGCCATAAGTTGCGAGATCCTCCATTGCCATGGCATCATGATAGTCATTGAAGGCCCAGATCCGGGCGGTCATGGCCTCTGCTGCATGAGTGCATATTGCCTGTAGATCAGGGGAGAGCTTGTTCCACTGGTCTTTGTTGACCAGGAGCTCAAAGCACGATTGGGGTGCATGGATTCCAGGACCATGGAGGTAGGCGCCTAGCTCGTGGAAGCCAACGCTGTAGTCAACACTTGGGGTGCTGAACTCAAATGCATCCAGGACACCACGCTCCATATTCTGGTAGATCTCACCACCGGGGCACGAAGTGACAGCTCCACCCATCTCGTTCACCATCTCTCCCCAGACTCCAGCGGTGCGGAACTTGAGACCTTTGAAATCGCTCAGCGATTTCATCTCTTTGCTATACCAGCCAAATGTCTCAGCAGAACTGAAGCCGCCTGGACCCATAACATGGATGTTGAGTCCCTTGCGGTCATACATCTCCTGCCACAGCTCCATACCACCACCATCGTAGACCCAGGCAAGTGTTTCTCTGGGGCTCAAGCCAGCGGGATACAGATTGAACAGGTCTCCAGCCAGGCCAATTTCGCTCGTGTGGTAGTGCGCACCGGTAAAGGTGGCGTCCAACGTGCCTTCGTGGACAGAGAACATTTCTTTCAGCGCTGGCACTATGGCACCCCCCGGGAAGTCCTTGACTGTGAGGCGGCCACCACTCATCTGGGTTACGGCTGCGGCCCAGTCACGACATCCCTTGTAGATAGACATGCCTTCAGGGAAAGGTGCCTGAATGACCCACTCGATAGTCTCTTCCGCTGGAGCTACCGGTGGAGCCTCTTCCTCTTCCTCCTCCTCTGGCGGAGCTTCTTCTTCCTCTGGTGGCGCTGCCTCGGGGGCACAGCCAACCACGAGGAGACTGGTGATTGCTACTACCGCAGCAATCAGGACCAAGAACCGTTTCTTAGTCATTTCTCACCTCCTTCTTGGACATGAAGTAATGGTATATTTGGTTCCCGCCTGTGTCAAGTGTTTTTCTAGCAAAGTCCAGGTGTTGTGTTGTTTTTCTTCCCCGTGTTGGCACGCGCGACGGGAGATCCATCGCGTCACTGGCTCTCGGGTCGGCGTTGCTTCTTGACGTCCGTTCGCTCAGCGGTTATGTTGTTGTTGCTGCGGTTAGTGTGGAAAGGCATCTGATCTACAGTATCGTGCGGCAGTCATCGAATCACAGGAGGTCGGCATATGCATATTGCTAGAGGCATCTTCTCAGGCCTGTTCGGGCTTGCGCTGGCTGTTGTCCTGGTGGTTTTGGGCCTTGTTGTCACTCTGAACTCCACCATCCTCGATCCCAGCTTTGTTGTCACCGAACTCGATAAGATGGGCGCTCACGCAATCATCGCCGACCAGATAAGAGGTCAGTTGCCGAGCGAGGAGCCTCAGATAGCTCAGATTATCGACGAGACGATGGGGGAGCTCGAACCGTGGCTGAGAGAGCAGACAGCGGTGCTTGCCTATGCCGGTTGTGCCTATCTTAAGGGTGAACAGGAACTGAGTGTCACTATTTCCCTGGAGGTGGTGAGGGTCAAGGTGAAGGAGAAGGTAGCACAGACAATAAGGGAGTCACTGCCACCCGAGCTGGAAGGTGCTTCGGCGAGCCAGATAGAGTTCTTCATATCGCAACTATGTACGGAGATAGACAGCCAGATTCCCGAGCAAATCGAAGTGAACGAGGCTTCTCTAGGACCGGAGACTGCGGCGGCGCTCCGGAAAGCCAGAGAGGTTGTTAGCTACGTCCAGCTTGGTTACAAGGTGTTGATTGGCGTGGCGGTCCTGCTGGTGTTGCTGATAGCCCTGGTGCAATGGTGGCGTGTCAAGGCCATTACCCGCTACGTTGGCATAGCCTTTGCCGTTGGCGGCGTCGTTAGTATTATGGGCTCTGTGGCCGCTTGGAGCTTGGTGTCCCGTGCAGTCCCATCCGAGATTCCACCCGAGATTGCAGCAAAGTTGCCACAGCTGATCAGCGATCTGACCCACCCCTTACAGACGTACGGCGTGGCATTCCTGATTGCCGGAGTAGTACTGATCGCACTCTCCGTCATACTCAAGTCTCCCGGTGCTGAATACCACTAGTGAGCCTTCGAATCTTGCTGTCGTTCATGATGTTATACTAGGGGCTAAGGAGGCAAGTGGATGAATAGACTGCTCGAGTTGCCAG
>JADFUZ010000083.1 GCA_015222295.1 Chloroflexota bacterium
CCTTCTTGTGTTATTCGTTGCCTTCTCTCCGCGGCCGGACCTCTACCGGGCGCCGAGACAGGTCTAGGCGGAGAATACCCCTCCGTTGACGCTGATGGTCTGTCCGGTTATGTATGCAGCTTCATCGGTCGCCAGGAACAGAATTGCTGCTGCCACCTCTTCAGGCTCACCCAGCCTCTTGCCGGGCAGAAGGCGTTCATAGGCTTCTGCCAGCTTGGGAGAGTCCTCCCGCACGGCGTTCCACATGGCGGTGTTAATCATGCCGGGCGAGACGCAGTTGATATTCAGCCCGAAACGGGCCGTCTCCATTGCCAGGTTTCGGGTGAAAGCGACTATTCCTCCCTTGGCTGCTCCATAGACCGCCTGGCCCGAGCTTCCCGCTCTACCTGCATCCGAGGCGACGTTGATGATCTTGCCGTACCTCCGCTCAATCATACCGTCGAGCACAGCGCGGCAGAAGACAATGTGGCTCTTCAAGTTGACCGTAAGGATTCTCTCCCATTCATCCTCGTTGCCCCGGGTGAACCGCTGTACCAGGTGCAGGCCCGCGTTGTTGACCAGTATGTCTATCCTGCCCCAGTTTTCCTCCACCTCCCTGGCGGCGGCGTGAATCTGCTTGCTGTCGGACACATCCACCTTCAAGGCCATGGCTTTCCTTCCCAGGCCCCTGACCTCATCGGCCACCTTCTCCAGGTCAGGCAGCTTCCGACTGGCCACTGCCACGTCCGCCCCAGCCCTGGCAAAGGCTATCGCGGTTGCTCTGCCTATTCCTCTGCTCCCGCCGGATATGAGCGCCACCTTGCCCTCAAGTGAAGATTGAGTACTAGCCATCTGCATTGCTCCTTTCGTGTCGTAGTCTTTCAGGGTATCCTAGCATACTCGCTGACCCCTGTTAAGCATCTGCGGAAGGTATGTCAGCGAGGTCTCAGCTCTGCTTTCTGAGTTCTCCCGGAGACGATTCACGTTGCGACTCCTCCTGGATGGCACGTCGCTGCGGTATGCCGGAGCGCCGCGGGTATTTGTCCGGCGTGGGGCCCACCTTCTTGACGACTATCAGGTAGCGCTCGTCGCTCATCCCTGGCAAGGCTATTTGCTTTACCTGTTCCAGTCTGCCCCCGAGAACATCAATCGCTCGGCCAGCCCTATCTACTTCCGGGCTGATTTTCCCCTTTTTCTGCGCCACGAAGGTCCCTCCGATCCGGCAGAAGGGCAACGCCAGTTCCACCAGCGCAGACAACTCCGCTACGGCGCGGGAGACGACCAGGTCGAATTGCTCGCGGTACCGCGGTGAGTGGGCCGCCTCCTCAGCTCTACCGGTCACTATCTCCACGTTCACAAGCTTCAGTTTTTCCACCACGTGGCGAAGGAAAGCCGCCTTCTTGGCTGTGGAATCAAGGAGCACCAATCTTGGCTGACTGAGAAAGATCTTGAGTGGTAAGCCGGGAAAACCGGCACCTGTGCCTATATCAATAATGCTCAGGTGGGTCTTGCTCATCTCTTCTTCGGTGAGAGCCAGGGTCACGGTAAGAGAGTCAAGGAAATGCTTGATCTGGACCTCCCCGTAGTCTGTTATGGAGGTAAGGTTCATTCTTCCGTTCCACTCCACCAACTCCCGATAGTAGGTTTCGAACTGCTCTACCTGACTGGATGTGAGCCTCATCCCGAGATCACTCAGGCCCAGGGTCAGCTTCTGCATTCCCTATTCTCTCAGGGCGGTGCTCTTGTTTCAAGTTCGCGGTATTCACTCTCAGTTTGCTTTGAATTCACCCTTGCGCTAATATGACATAAGTGCCATGGACGCCAGTTCGCTCGTAGCCAAGGCCAGCAAATACCTGCCCCCCGACAGTGTAAGCTCGATCGAAGCGGCGTATGAATTCGCCGCGAAGGCGCACCACGGGCAGTTTCGCAGGTCGGGAGAACCCTATGTGGAGCATCCTCTGTACGCCGCAATGACCCTGGCTGACCTTGGGCTTGACGTCGATACTCTCATAGCGGCTTTGCTGCATGATGTTCCCGAGGATTGCGGCATAACACTGAGCGAGATCGAGGCCAGCTTCGGGCCCGAGGTAAGCATGCTGGTTGACGGGGTGACCAAGCTGACCAAGCTGGCAAGGCGGAGTGGGGTAAGGGAGCGGGAGTCGGAAGTGCAGGCAGCGAACCTGCGCAAGATGCTCATGGCTACGGCGGAGGACCTGAGGGTGGTGCTCATCAAACTGGCCGATAGATTGCACAATATGTTTACCCTGGGGGCTTTGCCCCGGGAAAAGCGTCGTGCCATTGCACGGGAAACCATGGATGTATATGCTCCCCTGGCCCACCGGCTGGGGTTGAGGAGCGTGAAATGGCGATTGGAGGACCTGTCCTTGCGTTACCTGGAACCTCAGCAGTATCGCAAGCTCTCTCGCCTGATATCTGCCAAGCGGGCCGAGCGGGAGGGTTTCGTAACTGAAGTGTCTCAACTGCTCAGCCAGGAACTGGACAAGGCAGGCGTGGAGGCCAAGGTTATCGGTCGGCCCAAGCATATCTACAGTATCTATCAGAAGACGAGGAAGTATGCCGAACAGGGCAAGAGTTTCGGCGACATTCATGACCTGTTCGCCTTGCGCGTATTGGTGGACTCAGTTCCCGATTGCTACAAGGCTCTGGGCGTAATTCACAACTTGTGGCGTCCCATGATCGAAGAGTTCAACGATTTTATTGCCAGCCCCAAGGACAACGGCTATCAGTCTCTGCATACGACGGTAGTGTGCCAGGGCACAACCCCGCTTGAGATACAGATTCGGACCTACGAGATGCACAGAGTTGCCTCCTACGGCGTGGCGGCTCACTGGCACTACAAAGAGGGTGGCAAGCCGGATGCGGCCTACGGCGATAGGATTTCCTGGCTGCGTGAGCTCAGGGAGTTGCAGGAAGAGGGTGAGACTGAAGACTTCGTGGAATCCCTGAAAGCCGACGTCCTTGTGGACCATGTGTTCGTCTATACTCCCAAGGGAGAGATAGAAGACCTGCCCAAGGGCGCTACCCCCCTGGATTTCGCCTTCCGGATCCACACCGACCTCGGTTATCGCTGCATTGGCGCGAAGGTAAACGGGAGGCTGGTGCCGTTGAACCACAAGCTCAACAACGGCGATGTGGTGGAAATCGTTGCGGCGAAGGCAGAGCGCGGCCCGAGCCTGGACTGGCTTAACCCTGAACTCGGCTATGTCAACACGTCTCACGCACGGGGCAAGATCCGGCAATGGTTTAACAAGCAGGAGCGAAGCCAGAGCATAGAGACCGGCAGACAGCTTGTGGACCGGGAGTTTGGCCGTCTGGGCATCAAGCCCCCGAGCGCTGACAAACTGGCGTCTCAGTTTCGCTACAGCAGCGCAGATGATTTCTTTGCGGCCCTCGGTCGAGGTGACCTCAGCATTTCACACGTGGCGCTGAAGTCGAGTGCCGACCTGGAGCCGCCGAGTGAAGCGGTTGAAATCGCGCCTCCGCGGCGGGTCAGCCCCCTGAGCATCAAGGTACTGGGTGTCGGTGACCTGTCCACCCGAATAGCCAACTGCTGTCATCCATTGCCCGGGGATGAGATTGTGGGCTACATCACTCAGGGTCGCGGGGTTACCGTGCACCGCAAGGATTGCCCCAATATCGTCAATGAGATGGAAAAGGAGCGGCTGATTGAGGTGGCCTGGGGAGATGTGGAGCAGGTCTATGCTGCAGCTATCCAGATTGATGCCTGGAATAGAGTTGGATTGATTCGGGACATTAGTGCTATCATAGCTGAAGAAGAAGTGAATATCACCGAGGCGACCGTTGGCAATCACAGTGATGATGTCACGACGCTGCACTTCACCCTGGAAATCAAGAACGCCGCCCAGCTAACCAGGCTGAGATCCAAGATATACTCAATGTGGAATGTCATAAACGTAGTAAGGAAAGGAGACACAGGTGGCAGGCACCAAATCACTTAACAAGCGGGCCCGAGCAGCGGAGAGGAAACGGTTGGGGAATCGTGTTGTGAAAAGCAGGACCAAGACTGCTATCGGCAAGGCAAGGAAGGTCATGAGCGGGGGGCAGGTGGAGCCGGCCCAAGCAGGAGTCGAGGGAGCTGTGCGCAGCATAGACC
>JADFUZ010000084.1 GCA_015222295.1 Chloroflexota bacterium
CAGCAGCGAAGATTTTGATACTGTGAATATGCTCGTCAAAGATGGAGGCTCAGGAATAATGAAAAGATGCGTAGCACTGGCAATGATGGTTTGTCTGGCTGGCACAGTCCTCGGTGGCTGTGCGGGACGGGAGGATATCGCTCAGGAGACCACTGAAGTCGCGCGGGGCGACCTGGAAATAATCGTCTCCGTCAATGGCAACCTCGAGATGCCACACAAGATGGACTTGTCCTTTGGCACTGTCGGCACGGTCGTGGAGGTGCTGGTGGAGGAGGGGGATAGCGTGAGGGACGGACAGACTCTGGCGCGGCTGGATGCTCGATCGCTGGAGCTGGCTGTAGAGATGGCGCTGGCCAGATGCGAGGCGGCGCAGGCTGAATATGAGATGGCGGATGAAAGGCTAATGAACACCATTTATCCTCACTACTACGATACCTACGTTTATGACCTGCCGGGGACATGGATGGCTCTGAAGGACGCTCAGGGTGACCTGGATGAAGCGCGGAAGCTTCTGGAAGAGGGGAAGAACACGGAGGCCCACACTATGCTGGACCTGGTTGAAGCGGACTTGACCAAGGCCAAAGAAAAGTCCAAGACCCGACCATGGGAGCTACCGCTTTCGGTCAAGCTGGCGGAGCTGCAGACAGACCAGGCAAAGGCGTCACTGGACCTGGCCAAGCTGGAGCTGGCCAGTGCCAGTCTGGAACTGGAGAAGGCCACGATCGTGGCCACTTTCGATGGTATAGTGGCTGAGGTCATGATAAAGGAGGGGGAGGAACTCTCGGCCATGGCTGCCGGCCCGGCAATCCGCTTGATCGACCCCGGCCGGATAGAAATGGAGGGCGTTATCGATGAGATAGACGTTGCACACGTGGAACTGGGACAGGAGGCGAATATCAGCCTGGACGCCCTACCCGACAGGGAAATAGAGGGCCAGGTAACCTTCATCTCCCAGGCAGGAACGGTTCAGGCAGGGGTGGTGTCCTACAGGACCACCATAGCGTTGAGGGAGACCGACGGGAAGCTCCGGGACGGCATGAGCGCGACGGCTGACATCGTAATTGACCGCCGCGAGGATGTGCTGTTGATTCCGAATCGAGCTATCCGGGGCAGTTGGGACAGCCCGATCGTGGAGGTGGTGGTGGATGGGGAAGTCGAGCGAAGGCAGATTACGCTGGGCTTGAGCGACGGCATAGACACCGAGGTCTTGTCGGGTCTGGAAGAGGGAGAAATGGTGGTATTCCCTGAGTCGCAGTTGCCGTTCAGGATGTTTGGCGGTTGATATATGGTCGAACTTGAGAACGTAACGAAAGTGTATAGAGCCGGTCGGACGGAGGTACCTGCACTCCGAGGCATAAGCTGCTGCATCTATGATGGGGAGATGGTATCCATCACGGGGCCGTCTGGCTCGGGCAAGTCCACGTTGATGAACATAATGGGGTGCCTGGACAAGCCCAGTTCGGGGGAATACCGACTGGACGATGTCGAAGTCAAGAGCCTGAGTGACAATCAACTGGCGGAGATAAGAAACAGAAAGGTGGGATTTGTGTTCCAGAGCTATAACCTGTTGTCAAGGACAACGGCTCTGGCCAATGTGGAGTTGCCCCTTATCTATTGTGGTGCTAGAAACCGCAGGCAGCGAGCTTTGCAAGCGCTCGAATCCGTGGGGTTGAGTCACCGGGCGAAGCATAAGCCAAGTGAGCTCGCTGGTGGTGAGCAGCAACGGGTGGCTATCGCCAGGGCGCTGATAAACAATCCCTCTCTCATCCTGGCGGACGAGCCTACCGGCAATCTGGACACCCAGACAAGCAAAGAAATCATGTCGCTTTTCTGCCAGCTGAACCGGCAGGGAATGACCGTTGTGCTGGTCACGCACGAGCCGGATATCGCTGCTTATACGCAACGCACTATCAGAATTCGTGATGGGCGGATCGAGGTACCGGCATGAAGCTGTTGGATTGCCTGGCTACGGCCATACGTGCTCTGTTTGGTAACAAGCTGAGGTCGGTCTTGACCATGCTGGGCATTTTGATCGGTGTGGCTGCGGTCATCTCTGTGGTGTCTCTGGGAAGGGTGCAGGAGGCTGAGACGCAGGAGGTCTTCGCGTCGCTGGGGGCGAATCTGATATACGTTATGCCCGGCGCCTCTGTGGGAGGGGGTCCGATGAGAGGGGCGGTGGGCAGCGCGGCAACGCTGACCCTGGAAGATGCCGAGGAAATCGAACGCAGCGCACCTTCCGTGGCTGCGGTCGCGCCGGTGGTGCAGACTATGGGTCAAGTTGTAGCTGGTAGAGAGAACGCCGGCGCTATGGTTGCGGGCGTGACCCCGGTGTACCAGTGGGTTAACAACCTCAGCATGGCCCAGGGCCACTTCATCAGCGAGTATGATTACAAGGCGAAGTCAAGGGTGGTTGTCCTGGGGAGTGCTCTGGCGGAGACCCTTTTTGGGCAGTTGGAGCCCACAGGCCAGGACGTGAGGATTGACGGGCGGAAGTTCAGAGTCATCGGCGTGCTGGAAAGCAAGGGGAGCGGGTTTGGAACGGAGGACCTCGCTGCGTATGCTCCGTTGTCCACCGTTCATGCCACGTTGGTAGCCGAGCAGGTGGGCAGCCAGGGACATAGCCTTCAGGCTATCAGCATCCAAGCTGTGAGCAAAGAGAAGATACAGTCTGCTGAGTATGAGATTACTAACATCTTGCGGCAGCGCCATCGTATTAAGGAAGGCGATGAAGACGACTTCTCAGTCATCAACATGGAATCGATTTCCGGCGCAATGGGAGAAATGCTGGGCGTGTTTCAGATAATCCTTGGCGCAATAGCCGGGATTTCTCTGCTTGTGGGTGGCATTGGAATCATGAATATCATGCTGGTTTCGGTAACCGAGCGCATCAGGGAGATTGGTTTGCGCAAGGCGGTAGGAGCCAAGTCTCGAGATGTTCTGGTTCAGTTTCTTACTGAGGCCGCTATTCTCAGCTTATGTGGTGGCGTTGTGGGATTGATCCTGGGGTGGGTTGCGGTCAGAGTAATCGCTGTCATTGCGGCGGAGGCAGGTTTCCCGTTCACCGCGATGATTCCCGTTGACGTTATCGTCCTGGCGCTGGGGGTATCGATTTTCATCGGGATTGCTTCAGGCATGTACCCTGCAATCAGGGCGGCACGCCTTGATCCTATCGAGTCGCTGCGGCACGAGTAGGAGGCTACTTGCCCTGGATCAAGGACATGAATTCCGAGCGGGTAGCAGGTTTGCTGCGGAAAGTGCCCCTCATCGCTGAGGTTACCACATTGGCTCCCGGTTTCTTGATTCCGCGCATAATCATGCACAGGTGTTCCGCTTGTACGACGACGGCCACGCCGTCCGGCTGAAGAACCTCAAAGATGGCGTCGGCGATTTGTCGGGTCATCCTTTCCTGTAGTTGAGGACGCCGGGCAAATATCTCCACGACCCTGGCCAGCTTGCTTATCCCCACTACCCGGCCACTTGGGCTCGGTACATAGCCCACGTGGGCCACTCCGTAGAAAGGCAGGAGATGGTGCTCACACATAGAATAGAAGGGGATGTCCTTCAGAATCACCATCTCCTGGTGCCCTTCGTCAAAGCTGACCGACAGCTCAGTCCTGGGGTCAACATCCAGGCCAGAGAAAAGCTCGGCGTACATCTCGGCAACCCGCTCTGGAGTACCCATCAAGTTCTCTCTGAGAGGGTCCTCGCCGATAGCCTCAATGATGGAAGTCACTGCCAATTTGATTTGGTTTTGATTGACCATTTGAACTCCTTACTCAACAATGTCAATGCAGGGATTGAAACGACCTACAGCATCTCAGCCCCAACCCAGGGCCTTCTCAATGACAGCCAAATCCGCCGGAAGCTCTGTCGGGGGCTGCGCGTATCTGGCGGGTATCCCCGGGTCCTTCAGTCCCGTCCCCGTAAGAACGCAGACTACTTTCTTGCCAGAAAGCTTGCGTTCCTGTGACAGCTTGACAAGTCCGGGAGATATGAGGGGGATGCCGCTGCCCACGGTTGCCTCATAGCGGAGGTCGACGTTGTGTTCTTGGGCCAGAGATAGCAGTCTGTAGCCGTACTTGGCTATTACTTCTTTGTTCGCGGTGACAACATGCTTCCCGCGCGTGATAGCCTGTTTGATGTACTCCAGCGCGGGACTTTCGCCTCCGATGAGCTCGATCACTATGTCTACGTCAGGGCTATCGACGACTTCTTCAACCTGGCTGGTCAGTACGCCGTGCTCGAGGTGTACGGCGCGTTGCCTGCTTGTGTCGCGCACCAGCACCTTCCTCAGAATCAGGGAAGCTCCTACTTGCTCGGCCAGTTTGTCTGCCTTGTTCAACAGGACATCAGCGACGGCGCTTCCCACAGTGCCCAGGCCCAGCAGGCCGATGCCGACGTCTTGCTTCATGATGCTATTTGCCCTTCACAGCTCTGTCCACAGCCCAGCTTTTCTTCGCTGCATCAAGGAAAATCTCGATGGTGCTATTCTCCGTCTGCTCCCTGCCCCAGTCGTCGAAGGCCTTCATCGTTAGCCGGTCTTTGACATCCTGGCTGAGTTCGTGGTCCCCTTTTTCCAACACGTTGACTATCCAATAGCCGCCTTTGGTCTGAGCCGTCTCATCTTTGACAGGCGCGCTGACAATGTTGGGCTCGAGACTGAAGGCCACCTGGTCGAAAGCTTCGCTATTCACGTTCCCTTTCTCGATCCAGTCCAGCTCGCCGCCGTCCTCTGAGCTGAGGTGTTGAGAGTGTGCTTCGGCAAGCTCGGCGAAATTCTCACCTGTCAGTTGAGCCTTGACTTGCTTGGCTTCTTCTTCACTACCAAGCAGCATTGCCCTGGCATGTATCATTTCTTCTTCATCATCCCTTTCGATAACCTCTATGAGCCAGTAGCCGACGCTCTTCACCGCGGAGTCGTCGTAGAGAGACCGCACTCCGTCTGAACCAGGCTCGAAGACAGCATCCGCGATGAGGGGGTTGACTATGAGGTCTCGGGGCAGCCAGCCCGGCTCTACTTCGACCTCGGGGTTGCACAAGAACTCCTCTGCCAGTTCGATGAAATCCCAGCCACTACCAAGAGAAGCCTTCACAACATCCGCTGCGGCTTGACTCTCAACGAGCATCACCTGAATATTTGCCTGCTCCATGGTATCGGGCAGCAGGGAGGCGAAGTGCTCTTGAAGCCTTCCGTTCAACAAGTCGGTGGCCACCATGTCCCGGTACACCTCTTTGTTGGGCAAGTCGTTCTCCTCAATCTTCTCGCTTATCTCCTCGCTGGTAGTCTCGATTCCCAGGGTAGCAGCTCCCTGCCTGAGTACTTCGCCACGTACGATCCTGTTCGCAACCATGTCAGACATGAAGTAGAATTGCGATGGGTCCACACCCTTGCCGTAAACCTCGAGCGTCTTCACATAGTAGTCCATGTCAAACGAAGTGTCGTTCACGACAATCACGACCTCTCGGAGTGGCTTTATTCTGTCGTTGTAGTAGCCGTGGCTGACCCAGACGACTATTGCGGTCAGGAAGACAGCGAGGGCGGCCGTCATAATTCGACGTATCTTCTTCTGCCGTTCCCACCTTGAGAGCTGAGGCTTGGTAGGGGGTGGCTTGGGTTGGGCTGTTCTGTGTTTCTTGCTCAAAAGTTACCCGTAATTGAAGCTGATGACCGTTGCTGTGGCGGACTGGTTATGATAGCATACTGGAGGAGACAGGGCGACGGGGTGTAGCGCAGTCTGGTAGCGCACCTGAATGGGGTTCAGGTGGTCGGAGGTTCGAATCCTCTCACCCCGACTCCCGTCAATTCGTAACAATAGCTGGAGCTCGCCCGAGCTCTGACGGATCCGCCGACACGAAGG
>JADFUZ010000085.1 GCA_015222295.1 Chloroflexota bacterium
ATTATCCTGGGCTGGGTGTAGTTGAGACAAAAGTAGCTGAGGGAAGGGCTGCCTTGCCCTACATTCCGGGGTTGCTGTCCTTCCGTGAGTGCCCCCTGATCCTGGCTGCCTGCCGCAAGCTGGATAGCTCCCCAGACCTGGTCCTGGTTGATGGTCAGGGGATTGCGCACCCGAGGAGACTGGGGCTGGCGTCACATCTCGGCCTTTTCCTGGAGGTACCCACTATAGGCTGCGCCAAGTCTCGACTCTGTGGGAGACATGAGCCTCCAGGTGAAGAGACCGGTTCGCATGCCGAGTTGGTTGACAACGGTGAGCTTATCGGAGCAGCATTGAGAACAAGAAGGGATGTCAAGCCGATCTACGTGTCGATAGGTCACAAGATCGACCTTGCCCTCGCTTTGCACTGGGTGATGAACTGTTGCCGTGGCTATCGACTTCCCGAGCCGACACGGCTGGCGCACCTCGCTGCTGGCGGATTAGCGTCCAGGCCGGGCCGTGGGGGAACATTGCCTGCTTAGTATTAGGAGGAGCGTAGAATGCTGGAGCAAAAAGAGACTTTGGAAGTCCTGCGTCACCGAATCTCAGACGTAATGGTGCATCTTTGACGTCTCTGGAAGTGAAACAGAGATTGCCAGGATAGAGGCGGAATCAGCCAATCCTGACTTCTGGCATGACTCCACCAGAGCTCGAGCACTCATGCGTGATCTGGGCCGCAGGAAGAACGTCGTGCGTACGTGGCGGGAGATGGAAAGGGAAGTTGCCGACCTCTACGACATGACTGTTCTGGCCATCGCAGATGGCGACTACTCCCTCGAGGGAGAGATAGAGCGGGAGCTACAGAAGCTGAGTTCTCGCTTTGAGCGTCTCGAGAATCAGCTAATCCTCAGCGGAGACTACGACGACAGAAATGCCGTGCTGGCCATTCACGCCGGTGCTGGTGGTACGGAGTCACAGGACTGGGCCAACATGTTGCTCCGGATGTACCTGAGGTGGGCCGAGCAGAATGCATACGAAGCCGAGGTACTGGACAGCTCCCCTGGAGAGGAAGCGGGCATCAAGAGCGCCGTTTTGGGGGTCAAGGGAGACCACGCCTATGGCTATCTCAAGGCGGAGCACGGAGTTCACAGGCTGGTGCGGCTTTCCCCCTTTGATGCTGACCACGCGCGGCATACCTCCTTTGCCTTGGTGGAAGTCCTGCCTGAGGCCGAGGAGGAGCTGGACCTGCAAATAAGGCCGGAGGACTTGAAGGTAGATACCTTCAGGTCGAGTGGCCCCGGGGGACAGCACATGCAGAAGACCAGTAGTGCTGTCAGGGTGACTTACCTGCCCACGGGAACGGTTGTCGTCTGCGAGAGTCAGAGGTCTCAGTATCAGAACAAGGAGACTGCCTTGAGGATCCTCTATGCCCGCCTTCTTGATATCGAGCGCACCAGGAGGGAGAAAGAGGAAGCGCGGCTAAAGGGGGAACGTATTGAAGCCGGCTGGGGCAACCAGATCCGAAGCTATGTTCTCCATCCCTACAAGATGGTGAAAGACCACCGGACCGGCTACGAAGTCAGCAATGCCGAGGCCGTGCTGGACGGTGACCTGGAGGGCTTTGTGGTTGCCTATCTGCGTTCCCGGGTAGGTAAAGGGAAATGATCAGGCGCGTTCTCCTTCTAGGCCTTCTCCTTCTCTTGTTGACAGCCCCCTTCTCCGTGCGGGCTGAGAGCGACATCTCAGTTCTGAATTCCGCTGTGGAAATAGATTTCCCCAACACGCTCATTTTCAACCTTGAGGTTGAGAGCAGAGCCGATATTGTAGATGCCCGGCTTCACTATCAGGTGGACAAGATGAACTACGCGCAGGTTACCAGCGAGGGTTGGCCTGATTTCGCTCCAGCAACAACGGTGAGGACTAGCTGGAGCTGGGACATGAGGAGGTCCAGCCTGCCTCCTGGAGCCGCCATAAGCTACTGGTGGACGGTTGTGGACGCGGCCGGGAACAGACTAGAGGACACGGCTCGTGAACTGTGCTTTGACGACGGGCGGTACGAGTGGCGCAGCCTCACTGAGAGCGACACCACCCTTTACTGGTACGAAGGAAGTGATTCCTTTGCCGCGGAGCTGATGGGTGTTTGTGAGCAAGGACTTGCCAGGCTGGCGCAGGACATTGGCACCTATCCCGAGAGGCCCGTCAAGATATACATCTATGCCTCGGCCGGTGATTTGCAGGCAGCTATGGTTTTTCCTCGCGAGTGGACTGGAGGTGTAGCCTTTACCGAATTTGGCATAATCGCCATTGGGATTTCTCCAGGACATCTTGACTGGGGGAAGAGAGCCCTGGTCCACGAGTTGACGCATCTTGTTGTTCACCAGGCGACTTTCAGCCCCTACGGTGGGCTTCCTACGTGGCTTGATGAAGGTCTGGCAATGCACAACGAGGGCGAACTCGCTCCTTCTCTCGAGGCGCGGCTGGAGAACGCCGTTGCTGAAGAGAATCTAATTTCGGTGCGCAGCTTGTGCAGTCCGTTTTCCGCCGAGCCAGAGAAGGCCTACCTGTCCTACGCCGAGAGCTACAGTCTGGTGGAGTACCTTCTGCGAAACTATGGCCAGGGCGAGATGCTTGACCTGTTGACCCTCATCAAGCAGGGCAATACCTATGATCAGGCCTTAACCGAGGTCTATGGTTTCGACATAGACGGTCTTGACACACGCTGGCGTGGGACGCTGGAAGTTGCAGCGGGCGAGCCGGCGCAGACAGTCTCCTGGTCTCGGCGCGGCAGCCTTGTGGAAGCCTGCAGTTCGTTCCAGGGAGGGAGTCGATGAAAAGGTCTGTGATACCCAGCCCCGGCTATCGTTATGAGAAGCCGGACTATGACGACACCATAGAGCAAATCCTTGTTGTCTGGTGAGAATGACCGGTGAATAGAACGCGGCATGTCCTGTTATTGCCCCTGCTCGCCTGCATCCTGTTGCTTCTGCCGTCCGCTGCTTGCCAGTTCACGGAGCTATCCTCTTCCGCCGGGGGTGTGCTCAACCTCTGGGATACCGGTCCTATGACGCTTGATCCGGCCATTTCCAGCGAGATGCGGTCCCATACGTACGTTATGCAGATTTTCAGTGGCCTGGTGCGCCTTGACGAAGGACTGGAGGTAGTGCCTGACATTGCTGAGAGCTGGGAAAGGAGCGAGGATGGCAAGAGCTATACCTTTTCTCTTCGCCGTGGAGTGAAGTTCCACGATGGCCGGGAGCTGAAGGCTGCCGATTTCAAGTACTCCTGGGAGCGGGCTTGCGCCCCTGCTACCGGCTCTCAGACAGCAGCTACCTATTTGGGCGACATCATTGGCGCTGAGGATGTGCTGGCTGGAGGGGCGGGGGAGATCTCAGGAGTCAAGGTTGTTGATGATTACACCCTCCAGGTTACCGTTGATGCCCCCAAGGCGTATTTCCTGTGCAAGCTGACCTATCCGACCGCTTTCGTCGTTGACCGGGCCAACGTGGAATCGGGAGAAGACTGGTGGTATCAACCGAACGGGACGGGCCCGTTCAAGATGGTGGAATGGCGGCGGGGGCAACTCCTGGTCCTAGAGCGCAATCAGCTTTACTACGGTGAGCCAACCGGAGTGGACAGAGTCATCTTTCACCTTCTGGCGGGGGCGCCCATGGCAATGTATGAAACAGGTGAGATCGATGTCGTTCCCGTCTCTGGAACGTATATTGACCTGGTCCGGGACGAGACCAGTCCCTTCCATCGTCACCTGGCAATAACACCCGAACTGAGCCTGTACTACATTGGCTTTGATACCACGGCGGCTCCCTTTGACGATGCCGACGTCCGCCGCGCCTTTTGCCATGCCGTGGACAAGAAGCGTGTTGTCGACCTGACGTTCAGAGGGATGGTGACCGCAGCCGAAGGTATCCTGCCACCGGGAATGCCCGGGTTTGACCCGGGCCTCGAGGGGCTTGACTATGATGTGGCAAAGGCGAGGGATCTCATTGCGGCCTCGAGGTACGGAGATGTTTCGAATCTACCGCCGATCACCATCACTATTTCAGGCTATGGAAACAACATCCCCGACTATCTAGGGGCTGTTATTCAGCAGTGGCGGCAGAATCTTGGAGTTGAAGTAGTGGTGAGGCAACTGGAGCCAGAGAACTTCCTTTACAATCTAAAGGAAGAGCGAGACCAGATGTTTGTGTGTGGCTGGGTGGCGGACTATCCTGACCCGCACAATTTTCTGGATAACCTGTTCCATACCGGGAGCGAGAACAACGTCGTTGGGTACGACGATGCTGGCCTGGACAGCCTGCTGGACCAAGCCTCCATTGAGCAGGACAACGATGCCCGCCTGGCCATGTACCGGCAGGCGGAGCAGCAACTCGTGAACGAAGCTCCCTGCCTGCCTTTGTGTTTTGGCACCAGCTATGTGCTCGTAAGACCGTATGTAAAGGGTTACGAGCTTAGCCCCCTGGGTATTCCTGACCTGAGCCGGGTGTACGTAGAGCGGGACTAGTCTGCCGGGCCCGTCAGGCTATCTGAAGCTTGTGCCAGAGCTCAGTGACTTGGGACTTGAGCTGGCTGAGGTTTCCGTTGTTGTAGATTATGTCGTCGGCGTATTCCATCTTCTCGTTGGCCGGCATCTGGGCTTTGAGGCGTGCCAGAACCTGGTGCTCGTCCATACCCTGGCTTTCTCTGAGCCTTCGAACTGCCGTCGACTCCGCAGCAATAACGAGCCAGAGCCTGTCCACCAGCTTTGCCCATCCGGCTTCGATGAGCAGTGTCGCTTCCAGGGCGACTGCTCTGGCTCCCTGGAGGCGGCAGTCTGCGATTCTTTCCTGAGCCAGCCGGCGTGCTGCCGGGTGCACTATCCGGTTCAGTCGGGCCAGGGCGACGGGATCAGAAAACACCGCTTGTCCCAGCTTCTGGCGGTCAATTTCCTCGCCGGGCATGAG
>JADFUZ010000086.1 GCA_015222295.1 Chloroflexota bacterium
ATAGGAACCTTATCGTAGCCAATGGTGCGAACAGCTTCCTCGACAAGATCAGCGGTGCACTTGATGTCACTGCGCCAATAGGGAGCAGTCACTGAGACTTCCGAGGATGACTCAGTGCCACGACAGATAAACCCCTGCGACTCGAGGACTCTCGTCATCTCGGCAGTACTCAGTGCCAATGCGGAAAGCCGCCTTAACTGCTCCGTGGAAAGAGGAATGACCTTTGGCTCTGTCCTTCCGGGATAGGCATCAACGGTGCCACTCGCTGCTCTTCCGCCGCTCAATTCCACCAACAGCTTCGTGGCGCGTCTCAGCGCCACCAGGGGCAATTCTTGGCTCAACCCCTTATCAAAGCGAACCGACGCTTCGCTTTGCAAGCCGAGACTGCAGCATCCTTGCCGAATCACAGCTTGATTGAAGCTAGCTGACTCCAGGAGCACGCTGCTCGTCTCATCGGTGACTTCAGTATCCAGACCTCCCATGATCCCGGCAATAGCAACGGCCCTTTCCTTGTCGGCGATCACCAGAGTACTCGAGCTGAGGCCTCGCTCCACGCCATCGATAGTAGTTACGGCCTCATCGAGTTGGGCTCGACGGACAACAATCCGTTTGCCCCTAAGTTTATCGTAATCAAACGCGTGAAGAGGCTGTCCGTATTCAATCATGACGTAGTTAGTCACATCAACAACATTGTTAATGGGGCGCATGCCGTAGCTAGCCAGCCGTTGCTGTATCCAACCGGGAGAAGCTCCTATTTGGATTCCACTGACGAAGCTTGCGCAGTACCTGGGACACAGGCTTGGCTCGGCGATCTCAACCGTAATCAGGGAATCTATTGGAGACTGCGTCTCTTCATACTGGGCCTCGGGCAAGCGAAGCTCTCCAGCAGTCAAAGCGGCGATTTCTCGTGCGACTCCGATTACAGACAGGCAATCCGGCCGATTCGGAGTGATGTCCAAGTCAAGAATCACGTCACCCAGATGCAAACTCAACGGCGTGCCCACCGGCGTCTCTGGCGGCAACACCATAATGCCTTCGTGACTGTCGGAAATCCCCAGTTCCTTCTCGGATAGAACCATACCCTCGGAAAGAACTCCGCGGATCTTGACTGCTTTCAGCGTTGTCGCTTGGCCGCTGTGACCGTCCAGAATCCTGGCTCCCTTGTGAGCAAAAGGAACCTTCTGACCAGGGTCAATATTGGGGGCGCCGCAAACCACCGTGATTTGCCGGGCACCGACATTCACAGTGGCCAGCTTCAAGCGATCCGCATTGGGGTGCGGGTCCACGGCTATGACTTCCCCCACTATCACATCTTCCCAAGCCCCACCCACAGTCTGCAGGCTCTTGACCTCCATACCAGCCATGGTTAGTCTTTCGGCCAGCTCCTTGGCCGCAAGGCTGATGCTAACGTAGTCCTTCAACCACTGAACCGAGACTTTCATATTGATTCCTTGAGACTCAGAACTGCTTCAGGAATCTGAGGTCATTGGCATAGAACAGGCGGATATCGTCAATGCCATACCGCAACATCGGAATTCTCTCAACACCCATGCCAAAGGCAAAGCCGGTGTACTCTTCCGGGTCAATGCCACAGCGCTGAAGCACGTCAGGATGGACCATGCCGGCACCCAGAATCTCGAGCCATCCGCTATGGCCGCAGAGTCGGCAACCTTCACCACCACAAGACAGGCACTCGACAGCTACTTCCACCCCAGGCTCTACGAAAGGAAAGTAGTCGCAACGAAAGCGAATCTTCCTTTCTTTCCCGAAAAGGCAGTGACAGAACTCGAACAGAGTGCCTTTCAAATCAGCCAGTGTGATATCCTTATCCACAGCAAGACCCTCAACCTGATAGAACATGGACTCGTGAGTAGCGTCGGTGGCCTCATACCTGTAGGCTCGTCCTGGTACTATGGCTCTTATTGGCAGACACCCTTTTTCCATTATTCTAATCTGCATCGGCGAAGTGTGGGTGCGCAAGAGCCTGGCCTTTCCGCTCGTTTCAGAGTCTATCCACAGAGTAGCAAACATGTCTCGCGCCGGATGATCCCGAGGAATATTTAGAGCTTCGAAGTTGTAGTAGTCCCACTCCACTTGAGGGCCCTCGAGGACTTGAAAACCCATATTCTTGAAAACGCCACAGATTTCCTCAAGTGACCGGGTGATCGGATGAAAACGTCCCACCGGGACAGGACGGCCCGGCAGCGTAATATCCAACCTCCGCCGGTCCGCAGTCAAACGCAAGTGGGTTTCTTCGAGGAATTTCCTCCTGTCAACCAGGCTTAACTGCAATTCCTCCTTGAGTGCGTTGGCCTGCGCTCCCACCAGTTTCCGCTGGTCCAGGGGCAAACTAGCCAACGAGCGGAGGATTCTTGTTACGTTGCCTTTCTTACCCAAATAACGAACCCGCCACGCCTCGACTTCCTCCACCTCATCAACTTGAGCGAGTTCGTTGAGAGCATCAAGGCGGATCTCGTCAAGCTGTCTTAGCATTTGCGTTATGGGACGAAGCCAGCGCTAGCAACTTGGCGAAACCTTCCGGGTCATTCACTGCCATCTCAGCCAGCATCTTGCGGTTTATGCTAGTTCCCGATTCTCTCAGGCCAGCCATAAGCTGATTGTAGGATAGCCCTCGGCTCCGTGCGGCGGCATTGATCCGCGCAATCCACAACCTTCTGAAATCACCCTTGCGTTCGCGGCGGTGGCAGTAAGCGTAGTCCAGAGCATGAAGCATGGACTCGTGAGCTGTACGATACAAAGCATGCCTTGCACCCAAATGCCCTTTGGTCAACCCTAGTACCTTCTTGTGGCGTCTGTGACTGATCTTCCCGCTTCTAGCTCGTGGCAAGATTGCTCCTCCTTAGCCTTGTATTGCGAAATTGTCGTCCGCTTGACGCTATGCGTAGGGCAGAAGACTTCTTATCCGCCTCTTATCCGCAGATGAGACTGGCATCAACTCATCGTAGAGTCGCTTTGTCCTGGGAGCCTTTTTCCGCCTCAAGTGGCTCTTGCCACATTTGGTTCGCATAAGCTTTCCACTACCCGTCACATGAAAGCGACTCTTGGCTCCCTTGTGAGTCTTAAGCTTTGGCATCTGATTTTGCCTCCTCGGTTTTCCTGCCAGACGTGGGAGAGAGCGTCAGGGCTATGTTCCTCTGGTTCTTGACAGGATGGTTGCTAGCTACAGCTTCTTCCTTCAGGGCCTCGGCTACCTTTTTCAGCACTCTCCAGCCCAGCTCGGGATAGATGATCTCCCGTCCTCTGAACCGCACCAGTACCATGACTTTACTGCCGTCCTGTAGCAATTCTCTGACTTTCCTAATCTTGGCCTGGAGGTCATGCTCCTCAATCTTGGGCCTGAAGCGAACCTCCCTGAGTAAACCCTTTTGACCCCTTCTTGCCTTCTTGTCTTTCTTGCTTTGCTCGTACTTGAATTTCCCATAGTCGAGGAGCCGACACACGGGCGGAGAGGCTGTCGCGGCCACTTCCACCAGGTCAAGATCCTGATCCAGGGCATCTTGCAACGCCTTCTGGAGAGGCAGCACACCAAGCTGCTCTCCCTTTTCGCCTATGACGCGAACCTCCCGGGCCCTGATTTCCCTGTTGACTCGTACTCGCTTAGCTATGCCTGTTCCACCCTCAAGGATTACTCAAGCCTTGCCCTCTATTGCTGTTTTCACTCTGGCCTTTATATCAGACAAGGTTTGCGACCCTAGGTCCTCACCATCTCTCAACCGGAGCGATGCGCCGGACGAAGCCATCTCCTTGTCACCCACTATGAGCATGAAGGGGATCTTGGCGAGTTGAGCCTCCCGTATCTTGAGATTCATCCTTTCCGAGCGCTCATCAACCTGTACACGTATGCTCTCTTGCTTCAGTTCCCTATCCACCTGGTGAGCATAGTCAATATGACGGTCCGCTATGGGAATTACTATTGCCTGAATGGGAGATAACCACACAGGGAAAGCGCCGCCGTAGTGCTCAATAAGACAACCAAAGAACCGTTCCATGCTACCCAGAACAGTGCGATGGATCATAGTGGCACTATGCTCCAGCCCATCATCACCAACATAACAGACATTAAAGCGTTGCGGCAAGTTGAAGTCAACCTGGATCGTAGGGCCCTGCCAATTGTGCCCCAAAGCATCCTTGACTTTGATATCAATCTTAGGACCGTAGAAAACGCCCTGCCCAGCATCTACGCTGTAGGGCAATTCAATCCCGTCCAAGACATTCTTCAACGATTCCGTGGCTTCTTCCCACATCTGAACTGTGCCGGCATATTTTGCAGGGCGTGTCGCCAGCAGCAATTCGTATTCACTGAAGCCAAAGGTTGACATCATGAACCGTGCCAATTCCACAACCCCCGCTACCTCTGTTTCGATCTGGTCCGGGCGACAGAAGATGTGGGCATCATCCTGCGTGAACCCCCTCACCCTGGCTAGACCATACAACACACCAGTCCGCTCGTAGCGGTACACTGTGCCCAATTCTGCATACCTCAGGGGCAAGTCACGGTAGCTACGTGTTTGGCTTCGATAGATCATGATATGTGCCAGGCAGTTCATAGGCTTCAAGATGTATTGCTGCCCCTCGATCTCCATCGGCGAGTACAAGTAGTCCCGGTAGAAATCCCAGTGTCCACTGGTCTTCCACAAGTCCACCTTGGCAATATGAGGCGTGTAGACAAGATCGTAGCCTCGCTTGGCATGCTCCGCTTTCCAGAAATCCTCGATAGTCTGGCGGATCAAGGCACCCTTCGGGTGCCAGCAAATCAGCCCAGGGCCAATCTCGTCGTGAGTGCTGAAAAGGTCGAGCTCCCTACCCAGCTTCCTGTGGTCTCTCTTGGCAGCCTCAGCCTGGCGAGCTAGATGGTCCTCCAACTCTACCTCGCTGTCAAAGGCAACGCCATAGATCCTTTGCAGCATAGGTCGTTTTTCATCACCCCGCCAGTATGCCCCTGCAATGCGGGTAAGTTCGAAGGCTCCGATCTCACCTGAAGAAGCCAGGTGGGGACCACGACACAAGTCGGTGAAAGACCCCTGCTTGTAGATGCTCACGGCATCGTCAGGGAGCTCGTCGATGAGTTCCAGCTTGTAGGGTTGGCCAGCAAAGAGGCGACGGGCCGCTTCTTTTCCCAACTCCTCCTTGATGAAAGGCACGTTGGCATCGACGATCTCTCTCATTCTGTTCTCAATCATAGGCAAGTCTTCCGGCGTTAGCGGGCGTGGCAGCTCAAAATCGTAGTAGAAACCATTTTCAATAGCCGGGCCGATGCCGAACCTGGCTTCCGGGAAAAGCGACTGGACTGCCTCGGCCATGACATGAGCCGACGAATGACGGACCATTTCCAGCCGCGCCTCTGAGTTCGCCGCGATTTCTTGCTTCACAGCTCCAGAAATGGGCGATACTGGATTTGAACCAGTGACCTCTGCGATGTCAACGCAGCGCTCTAGCCGCTGAGCTAACCGCCCTTGAATGTGATTGTAGCAGATGGCTCTACGTATATCAACCAGTTGTTCGAGACTGGGGCCAACGCAGATGCTTCGCGGCGCATGTGATATACTACACCCGCCTCGGGCACGTGGTGACTCTGGATGCCGGAGAGGGCTTTTGAAATCATCGACCACACAGCCGATGTTGGCATCGTCGCCTACGGCACTGATGTCAAGGAGCTGTTTCGCAACGCCGCCCTGGGCCTGTTTAGCTTGGTCACCGACACCCGACAGATCGAGGAAAGCCTGCGGCGCGACTTGAAAATAGCTAGCACGGACCACGTCGGCTTGCTCGTGGAGTGGTTGAACGAACTCATTTACCTTCTCGACACCGAACATATCCTGTTCAACAGATTCGTCATTGAACAGTTGACCAATGACCACCTTGAGGCTACCTGCTACGGGGAGAAAGTCGACCCTCGACGGCA
>JADFUZ010000087.1 GCA_015222295.1 Chloroflexota bacterium
CGTAAGCGTTGACTGTTTTGTGTTCTGCCCCGTGGTAGGCAAAGACTCTTTTTATGTCCGGGAAAAGACCTATCAGCCCAAGGTAGGCGATGAAAAGGCCTATGCGCACGGATCCCTCCACGAGGTTGCTGACGAGATCGGAGACTATGTAGGTGTCGAATAAGCGGGCGATGAGGAGAGGCGCAACAAAGAAGAGGGCCACGGCAAAGACAATGCTGGCGGCGGCAATGCCCCATAAGGCTGCGGTCGGTATCTTCTCGTCTTCCTCGGCTGAAGCAATTTGAGCCGAGTAGAGCAGGGCCTTAGTGCCCAGAACCATGGTCTCGACGAGGACAATGACTCCTCTTACGAAAGGTATTTCTCTGAGGCGACCTTTGTATATGCCGGCCAGCGGCTGTCTTGTTACTTCCAGTTGGCCGTCCGGGCGGCGCACAGACACAGCTACGTCATTCCTGCCCCGCATCATCACCCCTTCGATGACTGCCTGTCCTCCGTAGGAAAAACGTTTCCGTACTTGCATCTGGCAATAAACTGATAAGGGATGGCGCGCTGACCCATCCCTTAACTTGGTAGTGTCGCGGCGTGGCTCAGTCCTTCAAACTGTATCGCTTCTTGAAGCGCTCTACCCTTCCCATCGTGTCGACTATCCTCTGTTTGCCCGTATAGAAAGGGTGGCATTTGCTGCAAACCTCGACTCTGATCTCCGGACTGGTCGAGCCAGTGATGAAGGTGTTACCGCAAAGGCAGGTTACCTTGGCATTGTCATGATACTTGGGATGGATCTTATCTTTCACAGTACACGCTCACCTTTTTCTTATATCTAGTTGCTGCCTCGTATTTGACGTGACCATCTATGAGCGCGAAGAGAGTATGATCTCTCCCTATGCCTACGTTATTGCCCGGCGCGACACGAGTGCCACGCTGCCGGATCAAGATGTTTCCGGCGCGGACCTCTTCTCCACCGTACTTCTTGACTCCCAGGCGCTTTGATTGGCTGTCGCGCCCGCATCTGGTGCTGCCACCGCCTTTCTTATGGGCCATCTTTAGTCTCCTGGCCTGAGCACTTCATTTATGGACAACTTCGTGTAAACTTGATGATGCCCAGTCTTCTTGCGATACCGCACTTTGTTTTTGTACTTGAATACTATAATCTTGTCTCCCTTGACTTTTCCCATTGAGGTCGCAGTAACCTTGGCGCCATCGATGGTGGGATTGCCCACAAGTGTGTCCTTATCGTCGCTGATAAGCAGCACCCTTTCCAGTTCAACTATCTGGCCTTCGGGTACGTTCAGCCAATCAACTTGTATCGTCCGTCTTGGAGCGACCTTGTACTGCTTGCCACCTGTCTCAACGATAGCGTAGATCCTATCACCTCCGGAATGAAGACAGATTGTAGCAGCGCAAAGTGCCACGTGTCAAGTTGCGTACCTGGCCTCTAACCAGCGGAGCACGGCAGCCATTGCCTTCTGCTCCAGGCGCAGCCTGTGTCTTGCACCCGGGATGACGACCAGCTCTTTCGGCTCTTTCGCTTGTCGGTAGAGTCTGTGCGCATGTTCCAAGGGTACAAGCTCGTCGGCATCGCCATGCACGAGGAGCAAAGGTCGAGGAGAAATCCTATCTATCCACTGGATCGGTGAGATAGCTCGAAAACCATCGATCCAGGCCTCATTTGAGAGAGGGAAGCGGTCGTCTCTTATGAGACCAACGTCGCGGAAGTGCTGGATAGTGGATGGGGCGGTCTCTGGGCTGGCGAGAAAGCCAAAGTCGGCAGGGCAGGCACAAGCTGCCAGCGAAGATACCCTCGTGTCTTGGGCGGCCACGTAAATGCTCACCGCTGCTCCGGCGCTGAAGCCAAGAAGGGTCAAGCGACTCTCATCTGCTTCCTCGACGCTGCAGACGAAGTCTATGACAGTCAGTAGGTCCGCAGACCAGCCCGTGATATCGAGGTTGCCTTGGCTCTCTCCCGTGCCTCGGAAGTTGAAAATCACAGTAAGAAAACCGGCACGACAGAATTCCTGTGCTAGTGCAGCGTAGCCTTTGTCCTGGGGGTTATGAGGCGCGCCGGGAATGCCGTGACAGACACACAAAGCAGGGAAGGCCTTGTCTCCTCGGGGGACATGGACTCGGCACACAAGCTGAAGCCCGTCGCTTCGCAAGCGAACGGCTCTCACTTCCATTTGATGTCAGAAGCCGTAGTATGTTCGTCTTCTTCGCTTGAAGAAGTAACCTGCGATCAGACCCAGGAGCAAACCGCCGAGGTGCGCCTGCCATGCTATTCCTCGAAGAAAGAATGAGATGACGAGGAAGAAAGACATGGCAGCCCAGAGCGGAATAGGGAAGGGAATAGGGAAGACGAGTACCCGCAACTTTGGAGCCACTACCATTAGCACCCCGCCGAGAGCAAAGATGGCGCCTGAGGCTCCTATTCCCGGCGTAAGAGAAGGTCCCAGGAAGATGTAGAAGATGTTCCCCAGAAGTCCCCCGGCGAAATACACCTTTAGAAAATCGCTTTCACCGACCAGGCGGATTAGGAAGCTTCCCAGGAAGAAAAGGCTTATCATATTGAACAGGACATGACTAAACCCTCCGTGGACAAAGAGATTGGTTATCACGGTCCACGGTTGGCGGAGCAGAAGTGCGGGCGTTAGGCCGAGGGAAAAGATCACCTGAGGCCGGATCAAGGTGACCACAAAAATGAGGATGTTTGCGGCAATCAAGAACCAGATCGCGCTCAGGTTGAAGTTGCTATGGCTTCTCATCGAGGCAATTATAGATTAATGCCACCCACCCGTTCAACGTGTGGTGCGCAACGTGGTTGGCATTGGGCAAAGGCCTATGTCCACCAAACGGCGAGACAAACACCCAGGATTGCCCCGGCGAGGACCTGGAATCGTGTGTGTCCGACCAATTCCCGCAAGAAGCGCTCGAACTCGAGGTGTGTCCTGGGGAATTCGGTCAGCAGGGTGCTCAGGATAGCAGACTGCTTATCCACAGCTTGGCGCACCCCAGTAGCGTCATACATTACAACGCCGGCCAGGATGACACTGACGGCAAAAACGCCGGAATCCAGACCGTGGAGTATGCCAGCGGTCGTGGCCAGAGCACAAACGAGAGATGCGTGCGCACTGGGCATGCCCCCCGCCCTCACCATGCAGCGCATATCGAGGCGCTTTTCCTTCAGGATTTCGATGATTGTCTTGAGCACCTGAGCTACCAGCCACGCGGCTGGGGGAATGAGCAGCGTCTTGTTAGCTGCGATTTGGACCAAGATCCCCACGTTGCCTTCTTGTCTCCCCGGTTTCCGGCTCTTACCACGCAATATTAGCGTTCTTTCGAACACCTTTCAAGTTGCTGGGCGTGCTCTGGCTAGCTGGCCCATATGCCGGCGAGAGGATTTCATCTTCTGTCCCTTGTTTGGCCACGCGGAGGGATATTGACAAGCGTGAAGCTTAGTGCAATCATATTCGCCGAGTCGGACGCGGGATGCCCACGAATCCGCGAGACGGGTTGTGCAGTTCCGGGTTTCAAGTGAAGGTCAAAGCAAGATGTCTGTCGACTATGATGAATTGAGCGTCGGTTATGAGTTTCCTGTAGCCAGCTATGAACTGGACGCTGCGCTTGTCTCCAGGTACTTGAAGGCGGTTGATAGTCGAGGTGATGATCATGTCCCACCACTAGCTGTAGCAGCACGTGCTCTGGCTGCTATGGCCGGGTGGTTGTCCTTGCCCGGTGGGACGATACATGCCTCCCAGGAGTTCGAGTTCTTCAAGTTGGTCTCCGTTGGCAGCACGGTAGAGTGTAGGGCTAGGGTGACTCGAAAGCTGGCTCGGGGGGGCATGCGCATGTTAATATTGCAGCTTGACGTTTTCGATCAGACTAAGGAGAGAGTCCAATCTGGGAAGGCAACCATAATCTTGCCAGCTTAGGAATCATGGCTGCTGACACTGGCGAAGGAAAGTCTGTTGCCCCGATTGTAAGGCATATCACTCAGGAGAAGATCAATCTCTATGCCGAGGCGTCGGGGGACTTCAATCCTATTCACGTGGACGAGACGTTCGCTGCAGGCACGCCTCTAGGTGGCACCATTGCCCACGGCATGCTGCTCCTGGCGTACGCGTCAGAGATGATGGCGCAAGCTTTTGGAAGGAAGTGGGATTCCGGTGGCAAGCTCTCCGCGCGATTCAAGAGGCCAGCGCGGCCTGGAGATACTGCGACGGTTACGGGAAAGGTTGATTCCATAAAGGAGGAAAACGGCACATGGTGTGCCAGTTGTAGTTTCGAATGCCGGAATCAGAATGATGAGGCAATAGTTGTAGGCGAGGCAGTGGTTGCACTTCCCGAGTCTGAGGAATGATGAGATGGTTGAACGCAGAAGAGCGAGAGTAGCAGTGGACGCCATGGGCGGCGATTATGCTCCTGACGAGATAGTGAGAGGAGCAGTCCTTGCTGCCCAGAAGGGCGATGTGGAGATCATTCTCGTCGGCCCCACGGACGTCTTGGAAGCGGAGCTAGCCAAGCACGACTACTCTGGTCTGCCCATTCGCTGTGTAGAAGCCCCGGAAGTCATTACAGAGGGGGAGCCACCTGCTTCTGCCGTTCGACGCA
>JADFUZ010000088.1 GCA_015222295.1 Chloroflexota bacterium
GCACACTGGCGCCCTCCCCGGAGAGCCCCTGATCATGAGAGGCCTGTGCTGCTGACCTTCCCGGTTGCCGCTGCCTTGTTTTTCATCTTACCTGTTGGCTGTATTCCTTCTTCCCCGCTGGCCGCCTACTCAGGCGATGAATTCCGAGAGCGTGGAAGCATACCAACGGAGCAAACGCCGGGAGCCTATGATGTTTGACGCGTTGATAAAGGGTAGCACCATTGTCGATGGCACCGGAAACGTCGGCTTCAAAGGCGATGTTGCCATCGAGAAAGACAGGCTGAAGATTCTGGTCGGCGACACCTCGTCAGTAGAGGCAGCCAGTACGATTGACGCATCGGGCTGCATAGTAGCTCCTGGCTTCATTGATGTTCACACACATTCCGGGCTGGTCGCCCTGTCCGAACCGCTAAACGACCCGAAGATACGCCAGGGGGTTACCACAGAGATAATTGGGCTTGACGGACTGGGATATGCACCGCTCTCGAAGACAAACCTCGAAATGATGCTGGTACGCAATTCAGGACTGGATGGCTATCCTGATCTGGACTACGACTGGAGTTCAATCGCGGAGTATCTTGAGCGGTTCCG
Organism: Chloroflexota bacterium; assembly: GCA_015222295.1. Lineage (GTDB taxonomy): Bacteria > Chloroflexota > Dehalococcoidia > GIF9 > AB-539-J10 > JADFUZ01. The sequence continues at coordinate 592 of JADFUZ010000088.1, forward strand.
CCATACAACTTCGGGCAACTTTGCCTTCCTCATCCCCAATAGCTGCCTCCGGGTCGAGACCGTGGGCTGGGAAATGCGCACTGCTACCGAAGGCGAGATAGGGAAAATGAAGGACATGATAAGGCGGGGAATGGCGGAAGGCGCCGTTGGTATGTCTACCGGACTGCAGTATCCTCCAGGGAGCTATGCCAGCACAGAGGAACTCATCGAGCTGTGCAGGACTGTCGCCGAATGCGGTGGAGTCCACGTGACGCACGTGCGGTATGACCTCGGAGATGGTGCTTTCGATGGATTCAGAGAAGCTGTGGCGATAGGAGTTCGCAGTGGTTGCCCGATACATTTCTCGCACTATTTCGCCACGATAGCCCTCCGGGGCCAAACAGCGAGGATGCTGGAATTCGTGGACGACGCGAGAGCAAGGGGAGTTAACCTTAGCTTCGATGCCTATCCCTGGGAGGCCGGAAGCACTATGCTGGACATAGCCTGCCCTCAGGAGGCATACAGTGGAGGGCCATACGAGTTGTTGAAGCGACTTCGTGACAGGAATGAGCGAGAAAAGATGCGTGGGCAGTCGCCCGGGATACTCGGGCGAGTAGACGGAATGGTAATAAGCGCGGTCAGGACAGAAAAGAACAAATGGTGCGAAGGCCTGACAGTCGGAACGTTAGCTGACAAGCTGGGCAAAGACCCCTGGGATACCATGTGTGACTTGATGGTCGAAGAGAATCTGGGGGTAGCCTTCTATAACTTCGGCGGTGACATGAATGACGTCAAGGTCATCATAACCCACCCGGCGCACATGTTCTGTTCCGACTCGCTGCGAATAGGAGGGATGCCCAATCCCAGGACCTACGCGACCTATCCCAAGATACTGGGACAACTCGTACGAGACGAGAGGATACTACCCATGGAACAGGCAATCAGGAAGATGACTTCCTTCCCGGCACAGAGGTTCGGGCTGGCAGACAGAGGCATTTTGCGGGATGGCATGAAAGCCGACATCGTGGTGTTTGACCCCCTCACGGTAAGCGGCGTGGCTACCTTTCCGAACCCGAAGCAATTCCCCCTGGGTGTAGAATATGTGCTGGTAAATGGTAAGATAGTACTGGAAAGAGGGAAACACACTGGCGCCACTCCCGGAGAAGCACTGGCCATGAGGGGCTACGTCAGAAGCTGAGTTCCCCGAAAGCCGGTGTGAAGGCTCGCCTCGGAGGAGAGGACTGGGGCAGTGTGCTCGCTGAGAACCCGGCAACTTTGACTGAGGAGGTTCGTTGTGATAGACGCAATTGAGAAACTGCCCCGAGTAGGGCTCGGCTTCTACCCCACCCCACTCACCGATGCTCAACACCTATCTCAAGTTCTGGGAGGGCCACGCATCCTCATCAAGCGTGAAGACCTGAGCGGGTTGGCACTGGGGGGAAATAAATGCCGCAAGTTCGAGTTCATCCTAGCCGAAGCCAAGAGACAGGGAGCAAACGCCGTGATAAGCACTGCCAGCTCCCAGTCCAATTTCTGCCTTCAGCTAGCCGCAGCCGGTCGCAGACTGGGAATGAAACCAAGCTTCGTCCTGATAAGAGGCGTTCATGTGGAGACTCAAGGGAACCTGCTTCTACACAACATCCTGGACTCGGATGTCGAGATCCTGAAGATTGGTGACATGAGCCAGATCTCCGGATCAGCCGTATACGAAGCGCAGGACAGGCTTGCCGATGACCTACGCAGCAAAGGTTACAAGCCGTTCGTCATGCGTCACGCCATCCCTGACATATCAGCTTTGCTGGGTCCCGTAGGCTGGGTCAACGCCGCTGACGAACTTATCACCCAGTTGAAGGCTCAGAACATGGAGGCGCAGTACATAATGCTGGCCAATGGAGGCGGAGGAACACAGGGCGGCCTCGTGCTAGGGGCAAAATACTTGAGGGCAGGGTTAAAGGTTATGGGAATAACCGTGCTCAACAGGAAAGACACCGCCGTGGCAGCTACCAGGGAGAATATTGAGGCCGTGTCCGAGTTCCTGGGTCTGGGGGTCAAGGTTTCGCCCGATGAATTGGAAATCGACGACTCCTATCTGGGCCAGGGTTATGGGATACCCACCACGGAATGTATAGATGCCATCAGGCTGGTGGCCCAGACCGAGGGCATATTCCTGGACCCGGTCTACACAGGGAAAGCTATGGCAGGGCTTATTGACATGATCAAGAAAGGACGATTCAAGGCAACGGACACCATTGTCTTCATTCACACCGGCGGCATCCCTGCACTGTTCGCGTACGACAAGGAAGTTGCCAGATAAGGGCATCGGTCACGAGGAGGTAACACAGCCAGTGAAAAAGGTATTGTGGCAACAGCTACGGCGGACTGAATTCCAGAAGGCTGTAGAGGCCGACGCTGTGGTCATAATTCCCGTCGCTTCAACCGAGCAACATGGCAATCACCTGCCAGTCAACACTGACGCAGACTGCTGTTTCACAATCGCCGTGCGCGCTGCCCAGGCCATAGATGAGTTTCCCGTGCTCGTGCTGCCCACGATCTGGACTGGATACTCCCCGCACCACATGGCCTACCCGGGCACCATTACGCTCAAATACCACACCTTCGTGGAAGTGCTAACCCAGGTGGCAACCAGCGTTCATGCCCATGGATTCAAGAAAATACTGTTTCTTAACGGTCACGGCGGCAACTCCGCTGTGGTGGCCGCCATGCGCACCAAGCTGGCTGCCGAAGAGGGTGTGTCCGCAGTAGGCTATACCTACTGGGAGATGCCGTCCGTGCCCGAGGAATGGAAGGCCATCAGCCAATCCGACAAGGGTTTTGTGGGCCACGCCGCAGAAATAGAAACATCTCTCCAGCTCTACTTGCAACCAGAACTGGTGGACATGGGTGCCGCCGTCTGGGTGCCGGGCGTCTTCGGCGATCCATCCACCGCCAGCCGCGAGAAAGGAGAGCGACTCCTGAGCGCGGGTGTAAGCGCCCTCATAGCAATTCTCCGTGACTATCACAGTGGCCAGCTTGAGGATAGACTCATGTGGCGTAAGGAGATCCTTTGAGGGAGCAGTATCTCCGGTGGCCAGCATGTTATAGCAAGAACAGAAAACAAAGGAGGACGGAATGAAACAAGTAATCAAAACCGACAAGGCGCCAGCCGCAATAGGGCCGTACTCGGCCGGGTTCAAAGCCGGGGACTACATCTTCGTGTCCGGACAGGGCCCTCTCAACCCCAGGACAGGGAAGATAGAAAACAACACTATCGAGGAGCAAACCAGGCAAACACTGGAGAACATAAAGGCTATCCTGGAGGCGGGCGGTTCCAGCATGGCAGACGTGGTCAAGGTCTCGGTCCTTCTGACCGACCTTGCCAACTTCAAGGCGATGAACGAGGTGTACAAAACGTTCTTCTCCGAACCTTTCCCGGCGAGAATTACCTATGGGACAGGACTTGCCCTACCCAACATGTTGATAGAGATTGACGCCGTAGCCTACCTGGGGAAGTAGGGACGACGGCAAGATCCACAGAACCCCAAGCAGAAACTGGTTTCAGGGAGGTTTGCCCATGCCAGCGCATGAACTATATCCTTTCCTAGATACACCCGCGCTTGTCCTGGATCTGGACAAGATGGACGCCAACATTCAGGAGATGGCTGACATCGCCAGAGATGCCGGTGTGAAGCTGAGACCCCACATCAAGACTCACAAGAGCCCCTACTTGGCCAAGCTCCAGCTCGAATCCGGCGCGTCGGGCATAACGGTGGCAAAGCTGGGTGAGGCTGAGGTGATGGCTGATGCCGGCATTACAGATATCCGCGTGGCCTATCCTATTTGTGGAGAAATCAAACTTGCCCGACTGAGAAGACTCCTGGAGAGGGCAAACGTATCTACCTCCCTGGACAGTGTCGAGGTGGCTCGGGGGATATCCTCTGTTGGAGAAGAGATCGGGACACAGGTTCCCGTCTTCCTCGAGATAAACACTGGAATGGACCGATGCGGCCCCGCCTCCACCCAGGAGGCCCTGGCACTGGCACAGCAGATCGCTCCCCTTCCCGGACTGGACCTTGTGGGCATACTCACCCACGAGGGACACCTCCTCTCGACAGAGAGGTCTCAGGAGAGCCTCAGGCAGAGTGCCATTCAAGTGGCCGACAAGATGGTGACCGCAGCGAACATGCTTCGCATCAACGGCATCGATATCGGTGAGGTCAGCATTGGCTCAACTCCTGCCGTCAGATACAATGCCCATGTGCCGGGCATAACGGAAATCAGACCGGGAACCTACATATTCAATGACCTTAACGAGATGATGAGCGGTGTGGCCACAGAGGACACTTGTGCTGTCACCGTCCTGGTCACCGTGGTCAGCATTCCCGAGAACGACCGGGCAATAGTTGACGGGGGTTCGAAAACCTTCAGTTCCGACACATTGGCGCATCAGGAAAAGAGCGGCTTCGGCCACATCAAGGGCCACCCGGATGTGATCTTCGACCACATGAACGAGGAGCACGGCTACCTGAAGCTGGCTAATGCGAGGGAAAAGCTGGGAATTGGCGAGCGTCTGGAGATCATACCGAACCACATCTGTCCCATCCCGAATCTGGCTGATAGGTTCTATGGCGTGCGCCACGGCGCTCTTGAAAGAGAAATCCCGATTCTGGCAAGAGGCAAGAACACGTGAAGCTTGCCGGGAAATAGAATGCGTGTGCAATGGCGTCCTGAGCACGCTAAGAGACCTGGAGATTGAGGGGCGACTGGCCAAGGTGGCCAAGCTGACAATCGTCGCGGGGAAAACGAACCAGGCTCCGCGACCCGCACAGGGAAAGAGGACTCTGCTCGTGGGCGCTTGCACTGCGAGATTCAAAGACTACGGGGACTTCGTGAATGGGTGTCCGCCAAACAATGTGGACATAAGCTCGGCAATAACCGGCAAACACGGGCAGGGCCTTTTCGTCCACTCACCCGGGGACGGTAAGCAACCGTGAAAAAGATGACTGCAGGTCCGTTTCCCTCCCTGAGACCCCACCCGCAACTGCAGCTCTTGGGAGGTGGAAGTCAGAGGCCGAGGAAACGTAACGTGCTTAGCTGGAACGACGGCAGAATGCTATGATTCCATTCCAGGAACGTCACAAGAGAAAATGAGGAGGTACTAGTCTAGAATGGCGACAAGAGTAAGAGCGGTGCAGTATGGTTGTGGCCCGATTGGCTGTAGCGTAGTCAGGTATGCCTCGAAAAGGCCCGACATTGAAATCGTTGGCGCTATTGATATTGACAAGGCTCTGGCAGGGCGCGATCTGGGTGAAGTAGCTGGCCTGGATAGGAAGCTGGGAATAGGCATTTCCCCGGATGCTGACGCTGTCCTGTCTCAGACCAAGCCCGACGTCGTCTTTCTCACCACAGCTTCTTCTGTTAGGGCTGCCTACCCGCAGCTCGAGAAGTGCATCAAGGCCGGAGCCAACGTCGTGTCAACCAGTGAGGAGCTAGCTTACCCTTTCAAGAAGGAACCACAATTGTCGGCTGATATAGATAGGATGGCCAAAGCGAACAAGGTTACAGTCCTGGCCACCGGCGTGAACCCTGGATTCCTGATGGATACCTGGCCACTGGTCATGACCGGAGTATGCCAGCAGGTGAATCAAATCAAAGCAGTCAGGGTCCAGAACGCTTCTCCACGCCGCGGACCTTTCCAGAAGAAGATCGGAGCGGGATGCACGCTGGAGGAATTCAACCAGCGCGTAGCAGCAGGAACGCTGAGGCACGTTGGCATCGCTGAGTCCATGGCAATGATAGCGGGTGGTCTGGGATGGGAACTGGACGACATTGCGGAAAGCATTGAACCGGTGGTTGCCAAGACCAAGGTAGTAACCAATTTCGTGACAGTCGAACCAGGACAGGCGGCTGGTGTCAGGCAGGTAGGCAAAGGACTCAGGGCGGGCAAAGAACTGATAACCCTCGAGTTCGAGGCGTCTGTGGGCGCCCCAGAATCTTATGATGCCGTGTATGTCACAGGGACCCCCAACATGGAGGTAGTCATCAAAGGAGGTACCCACGGCGATATCGCCACCGCAGCCATGGTGGTCAACGCCGTTCACCGCGTTGTCGAAGCTCCACCAGGGTTCATAACCATGAAGGACTTGCCCCTGGTGACAGCCCTGGGAGCCAGCGCATAGGATACGTCCGCAAGGGCATGAACGAGGAGATATTTGCAAATGAACAAAACTGAGAAAATGCTAGTCGGAGACAAGCTTATCGAAGAATACATAAGGACTCATCCCGAGTCACAGAGACTACATGAACGGGCAGTAAAGACTTTTGCTGCCAACGGCGCCACCCATTCAGCCCGCATCTTCGATCCTTACAGGCCATACATCACTCACGCCAAGGGCTCACGCAAGTGGGATGTGGATGGCAATGAGTACATTGATTTCGTAATGGGACACGGCGCCCTCATACTGGGCCACAGCCATCCTGCGCTGGTGCAGGCAGTGCAGGAGCAGATGGCCAAAGGAGTTCACTACGGTGAGAACCACGAACTGGAGGTGCAGTGGGGTGAGATGATAAAGAGTATGCTGCCCATGGCAGAGAGAGTGGAGTTCTGCTCATGCGGGCAGGAAGCCAACATGATGGCCATAAGGCTGAGTCGAATTTTCACCGGCAGGAAGAGAGTTCTCCGGCTCCAGGAGAATTTCCACGGTTGGGCTGACGAGTTGGTACATCGGGGCTCCGCCGGCGTCGTCGCAGACGCAGTCAAGGTCATACCGTTTAACGACCTTGGCAAGGTGGAAGAAGAGCTGGCCAAGAGAGAGTACGCCATCC
>JADFUZ010000014.1 GCA_015222295.1 Chloroflexota bacterium
ACTCCTGTCTTCAACCCGTACTATTACCCTGAGGACTACACCCCAACGAACATCCACATCGACTACTCGACCGTCGGCTGGCTGCAGAACGAGGAATACCCTGATGGAAGACCCTACTTCGCCGTACCTGGCGGACCCGATTACATCCTCTCCTACAAGCACCCAAGGCTATGGGGAAAGGATTACTGGTCCGCAGCGCTCACACAGGCACTCCTCGACAACGGTGCGTTGACACGTGAGACCTGGCCGCGGAACCTGGCAACCCCCGAGGAGGCCGCTGCCAACTGGCCATTCCGCACCACAGTGCACAACTACCCACTCCTCGCTGACGTTCTTCCCGATCTCAAGGTGATGCTCGTTTTTGCGAGTGTCGATCACGTCCAGGTTGCAGTGGACAAGCCGCATATCCACCAGGCGTACGACGGATTTCACCATACGGCTGGTCTGTGGTGTCGACTTAATCCAGACCCTGTCTACGTGGAGAACCTAGTCAAACCCGGCAATGCTTTCCCCGACAACACAGCGAACACCGAGCCGAGCGACTGGATGAACGCCCGCGCGTGGGGTTACCGTGCCCCGCAAGGCTCACACCTGAACACGCTGGCCGCACTCGCCGCTGTAGCAGAGATGGTCGACCGTGTCAGGGCAGACAACTGGAAACCGAACCTGAGCCGTGTACTCTTCGAGTACTAATTGCCGCGAAAAGTCTTGGGGCGCAGATCTTGTTGATTAGGAGCAGTCGATCGGTTGGCCTATCAGAGGCTTGTTTACAGGGTAAATGGTGACTCGGCTCGAGGACCTGGGCGAAAAACACCAAAAACAAAGGTCTGACCCCGGACCCCGCCCACTCCTGTCTGCCTCGCCGGCACAGGCAGGCGAAATGACAAGAAACCTAATAAAAGGCAAGCGGTGTTTTGCGCCGTATAAGGTATTAGCTATGATGGTGTAGAACTTGAAGAGGAGAATAACGAATGTCGGCACCACCTCGTCTACGAAATCTATGGCCTGACGGACGAAGAAATCCGTATCGTCGAGGAGGCAATGAAAGAGAAGGGATGCTTGCAACCGCCCGGAGGTTCCTAGTCCTTCTCGAATGGAACGTCCCGCAACAGGAGACTTCTTTTGTTGCGTAAAGATAGTTCGACATCAGGAAAGTGAGACGGTGCATCCGGGTTCGAAGTCCCTCGACTCCGTATAATCTACGCGGAATTCTCTACTGAAATCGCATCGCCTTTACAGCACGTATCAACGCCTCTGACGCCGCTTGCGAGTTCGATCTTACCAGATTCACGGCGATCTCTGCGCTGCAGAACGCACTTGCGGTGGTATACTTGGGCTCTCCGTGCAACTTCCACCTACCTTTTCGAAGAGCGGCAGAAGCCCTTTTGCACATATCTGGTAGGTATTTCTTCACGCTTTTATACTCCTGAGTGCCTGTCCCAGACCACTCAACGCTTGCTTCTAGCTTCCTTTCAGGTTCCCGAGCAACAACGCGGATCTGGAGACCACGAGGTAGTCTAATCATCGCTGCCTGTGCGTCCTGATCCCACGTAACTGGATTATCGTCTAGGGCACTAGCCGCATGAGTTACTACTTCCTCGACCCACATATCTGTGGCAAGAACGCGTTCTGGTTCTCGCACAGCCAAGGAGAGCCGCGTGAGTTCGCCAGCCACTTGCGCCATATCCCAACGCTCGTGTTGTTGATCACGCGTGCAGTTCTTTATCAGCCGCGCATAGCGGGCTGGAAGTGACTGCCAGGAGGAGCACGGATACCCTGCTACTGAATCTCGCAGTACTTCTTCCCAATCCGCGTGTTTGTGCTGGAGGTACTGGGGGTCGTTGCCCGTACGCAGAAAGTAAAGTGTCATACCCAAGCCAAATGAGTCAACTAGCGCATTCCTTGTCGATATTGATGAATCAGCCGTCAGCTGCTCGGGTGCCAAGTATCCACTGATTGTGGATGCGTCGTGCACCGAGAGACCCACCGCTCCGCGGTACCAAGATAGGTCGAAATCAAGGACCACAACCTCCCATTCCGATGGATTCGTGTAGAAGCGATCAAGCATCACGTTTGATGGGCGGATATCACGGTGAAGTACTCTCTCTGGTAGTCTATGGGCTGTCCTTATGATGTTTGCGAGTTCCAGGGCAATCCGAATAACGTCTTCCCAACTGGCAACATCACCCGACCTTACCACATCCCGTAGATCAGGTCCCTCAATGAAGTCCATAACTGCCATTGCAGGGATTTCCGACGTTTCTCGATATGGAACCATGCCATGTACGTTGTGCTAACGCCGGGGTCAGATCTTTACTTTTGATGTTTCTGGCTACAATAGGCGGCGAATTGCAGATAAATCCGAGTGCCTTGGGGAGTGTGGCGCACTGGGTTGTGGTCGCAGGGTTGCGGTTTCTCCTACTGACTGATGTTCTTCTGCATCCGAATACCGCTCTTGAGCGGGCGGCCTACGAACGCGTGCACTCCAAGGGCTTGTTGTGTCAGTCTTTGAGCATCTTGAGGATGTGCTTGGCCAAAGGCTGTTTGATTTCTCGATGGCGTGGGACAGGCTGGCAGACACCCGTTCTCGGGTGCTGATACCAATCGTGCCGTCCACCATGCCGAATCAGGATGCAGCCGTTCTTCTCGATTTGACCGATGAGGTCGCGCGCCTCATGACACCTGTAGCTTGGCCACACGACGGACTTCAGGGATGCTGCCACTGGTGAGTTCCTGATACAGATCCTTCAGGTTCTCCTGCAGTTCGTCCAGCGTCTCCCCCTGGGTCCAATAATCAGGGGACTCTTCGAGATAACCGAGCCACATGTCATCATGCTGCCAATAAACGTACCGCATCGTTTTCATAGTTACAGTATACGCCGGTGCCACCAAGTCCACACTTGACGTGGTGGGACCTTGAAAAAGAGGAATCCCTTTATATAATAAAGCGATAAAAAGATCGTTTTATCTGGAGGATGTATGCTCTACTCGTTGACGACAAAGTACGCGGTGATCGCGCTCGTAGAGCTGGCTCGCCGGTCGAGCGATAGGCCGATTCTGGTGAAGGATCTGGCTGCGAGAAAGGAGATCCCAGCGGCATTCCTCGCCAAACTTGTACCGCCCCTTGTACGAGCGGGAATCCTCAGCTCTACGCGGGGGAAGAACGGGGGGATAAGTTTCGCCCGCTCGCCACACCAGACCAGCTTGGCGGATGTGGTGCGCACAATCGAGGGCGATAACTGGTTTCGAGAGTGTGTATTCGAGGTTTCCCCTTGTGATGGACAGCTGGATTGCCCACTGCACAGCGTGTGGGACCCGGTGCGCGATCAGATCATCGCCTTCCTCGAACAGACAACGATAGGAACCGTGGCAGATAAGCTAGCAAACACTAAGCAGGAGGCATAATGAGTGAATTAATCGGAGAAAGGAAGGAAGCCCTGCGGGGGATGATCGCTCGGCTACACGCGGGAGAAAGTCCAGCAAATCTCAAACAGGAGTTCGAGCAGCTCTTAGGAACGGTGACGCCACTCGAGATCTCCCAACTGGAGGCGCAGTTGATCAAGGAGGGAGTCCCGCGCGAGCAGATGGAGAAGCTGTGCGATGTCCACATGGAGCTGTTCCGCGCGACAACACACGCGGATCATCCTACCCCTACTTGGCATCC
>JADFUZ010000089.1 GCA_015222295.1 Chloroflexota bacterium
AGTGGGGGACGAGGAAGCGATAGAGAAGGCCCTGAATTTGAGAAAGTTCCTGTTCCACGCCGTTGACCGTGAAGCGATCCTCGATAGGCTCTTCTACGGCATGGGCACCATCCAGCTTGGTCCCTGGTTCCCTGATAGCGACTGGACATCGCCCAAGTTGAAAGAGATGCCGACCTTCGATCCAGTGCTGGCTCAGGAGTACTGGGAAAAGTCGGGATACGCCGAAACTGGTCTCGATTTCCGCATGATGTGCACCAACGTCCAGTGGTTCTGTGACGTGTCTACCATCATCCAGGAGCAGTTGAGACCGTACGGCGTGAATGTGGAGGTCATCCCCATAGATAAGTCGGCCTTCTTTGACACCATGTACGAGACCGAGGATTGGGACGTCGGCATGGAGGATTGGGGGCAAGGCGTGCCCCTGGCGCTGGACTGGCTGTGGTCTCACTCCTATCGCAACAATCACAACCATAACCACTGGCACCATGCCGCCGACGATCTGGCTGAGAACTACCACGTGAGCGTGCCCGGTCATAAGGAGTTCTGTGATCTTTACGATCTGGCCGCCATTGAGCCGGACGAACAAAAACGCAAAGAGATGGTCTGGGAACTGGAAGAGATGGTCACCCTCGACGTTATCCAGGTAGACCTGATGTGGCTGGATAGCTGCTACGCCTGGCGCGATAGCGTGAAGGGCTACCGCGCATTTCCGGACGGTAGCATCAACCTGAAGTACGTCACGGCGTTCACAGAATAGTCCGACTCTGATAAAGGGAAGGGGGAAGGATTTCCCCTTCCCTTATCTTGTATGTATCTTGTTCACAAGGGGAGTGAGATGGGGGTATATCTTTTTAAACGCTTATTGCTAGCCCTGCCCACCCTTCTTGGCGCCAGCATCATCATATTCCTTCTGATTCACATCGCGCCGGGCGATCCGGTTCGCGTCATGCTGGGGCCCATGGATGACCCCGCATTGCGGGCAAGACTGATTCGCCAACTTGGTCTTGATCTACCGTTACATGAGCAGTATCTGCGCTGGCTTGGCAAAGTGCTGCAGGGCGATCTCAGCATTTCTGTCACCATCCAACGCGGCTCTCCTGTCGTGGAGCTCCTCGCCCAACGATATGCTGTCACCCTGGAGCTGGCCTTTCTGTCAGCAATCGTTGCTTTATTGATTGCCGTCCCGGCCGGCATCACGTCTGCCCTGCGACAGAACAGACTGTCCGATCACATCGCACGAATTGTGGCCATGGTGGGGGTTTCCGTCCCCAACTTTTTTCTGGGCATCATGCTGATCCTCATCATTGGCGTGTCCCTGCACCAGCCCTGGGCAACCGGTGGATTCGTTCCCCTGAGTGAGAGTCTCAGTGAAAACCTCATCCGAATGTTCCTGCCGGCCATTGCCCTGGGGACGGCCTACTCTGCCCTTGTCATGAGAATGTTGCGCTCGTCAATGCTGGATGTAATGAGCCAGGACTATGTGCGCACGGCGCGGGCCATGGGCATAGGGTGGGCGAGTATCGTCCGGCAGGATATCGTCAAGAACGCGCTGATCCCGGTGATAACGGTGATGGGGAACTCGATCGGTTACCTTTTAGGGGGCTCTATTGTAACAGAGACGATCTTTCGGCTGCCTGGTATTGGCCGTCTGATTATTATCGGCGTCGATCGACGCGACTACCCCGTCATTCAAGGGGTTGTGCTGAGCATTGTTCTCATTCGAATCGTTATTAACCTCTCGGTAGATGTTCTTTACTCCGTCATAGATCCCCGTATCCGCTACGGTGAGGGGGGAGAGTAAACCATGAGCACCTCCGATGTCGTTACGCCTCCCATTGATGTGATGACCCCAGGCAGAAAAAAGCACCGCGGGCTGCTGGAGGAAGTCTGGCACAACTTTAAGAAGAACCGGCTTTCTCTGACCGGCGGGGTCATTGTAATGCTCTCCATAGTTGTAGCTGTGTTTGCGCCGATCTTGGCCCCATATAACCCGGTGGAGCAGTTCAACGCACCGCCGGGGCAACACAATCCCCTGCCGCCGCTGTCACGAAGCGAGGAGGGGACGCTGTTCCTCCTTGGCTCCGACAAGGTTGGCCGGGATATCCTGTCTCGCGCAATCTACGGGTGCAGGACGCTGCTCCAGCTAGCTGCAAGCTCCATTACGATCGCTTTCGTTTTGGGGATCCTTATGGGGGGAGTAGCGGGCTATAGGAAGGGGAGCTGGGTTGACGAAACGATTATGCGAGTCGTTGACATCATGTTATCTTTCCCCACCCTGGTATTAGCCATTGCCCTGGTAGGGGCTTTCGGTGTGGGGAAAACCCACATCGGCCCCATCACGCTGAGCAACATGTTCAAGATTGCCATCGTCATCGCCATCACTTATTCACCCGCTTTTGCTCGTGTGATGCGAGGGGTCGTTCTACAAGAGATGGCAGAGGACTATGTTGACGCCGCCAAGATGAGCGGCGGCTCTGGATGGCAGATACTTACAGGCGAGATATTTGTTAACACCATCCCGCCGTTGATTGTGCAGGGCTCATTGAATATGGCGACCACAGTGCTTACCAGCGCGTCGCTTAGCTTCCTGGGGCTGGGATTGCAGCCACCCCGCCCCAGTTTGGGAATTATGTTGAATGAAGCGAGGGATTATATGTTTGGGGGGGCGTGGTGGTATGCCCTCGTACCCGGCGTGTTTATCCTGTTGATCATTCTCGGCTTCAACCTGTTGGGAGACGGACTTCGTGATTCGCTCGATCCCCGGCAGGCCAGGAGGACACGGCTGTGAGATCCGAGTCTCTCGGAATCTCGACGGAAAGCTCTGGCTCTATAGTTTTTCAATGGGAGGACATGGTGGAGGATTCCAGGCTTCTCGAAATCCGCAATCTGGTCACCCGCTTTTACACAGAAGAGGGGGTTGTTCGGGCTGTTGATGGCAATTCACTGCACCTTGACGCAGGAGAGACGCTGGGAATCGTCGGTGAATCCGGCTCCGGTAAAACAGTAACCGCTCTTTCGATAATGGGCTTGATCGAGAATCCTGGCCTTATCGAGAGTGGCTCAATCCTGTTCCGTGGCGATGAACTTCTCGAAAAGACGCAGCAAGAGATGCTAGAGATTCGGGGCAAAGAGATAGCCATGGTCTTCCAGGATCCGATGAACTCGTTGAATCCAACGCTCACAGTCGGCGACCAGATTGCCCGCGTGCTTCACTTCCATACGTCCCTTTCCCGTCGGGAGAAGAAAAGGCGTGCGATCGAGTTGCTCAGGCAAGTAGAAATGCCAGAACCGGAGAAACGGCTAGGAAATTATCCGCACCAACTCAGCGGAGGCATGCGCCAGCGAGTGTTGATCGCCATGGCCATCTCTTGCAATCCGACCGTGGTAATTTTGGACGAGCCGACCACAGCCCTTGATGTGACCATTGAGGCCCAGATATTCGAGCTGGTTGATAAACTGAAGGCTCAATTTGATATGGGCATTATCCTCATCACGCACGATCTGGCTGTCGTGGCGAATTCTTGCGACCGGGTCATCGTCATGTATGCCGGTCGCATCGTGGAAGAGGCTCCGGTCATAGATCTCTATGAGAATCCCCTACATCCGTATACCCGTGGATTGCTGAACTCAATTCCTCAACTGGACAAAGAGAAGCAAGAGCGTCTTCCTTCTATTCCCGGTGAAGTGCCAGAGTTGATCACCCTGCCAGAGGGGTGTAATTTCAGCCCACGATGCAAATATGCCGTCGAAAAATGTATGCACGACGACCCTCCCATTATAAAGATTGCGCCTGGGCGAAGGTTGGCTTGTTGGAAGGCAGGTGAGTTCATTGAATAGCAACGACGGCTCGTTGGTAGAGGTCATAGGGCTCAAGAAATATTTTCCTGCTCGGGGCGACTGGTTTGCTCAGATGCTCGACCGGCGTCAGATTAAAGCCGTAGATGGTATCAGCTTTTCCGTCCCCACAGGTACCACACTTGGCCTGGTCGGAGAGTCCGGTTCAGGCAAGACCACGACCGGGCGACTCATCGCCCGGTTGACCAAACCGACTGCTGGCCAGGTTAGATACAAAAGCAAGGATATTGCACCAGTCAGTGGCCGGCAACTCAAGGGACTGAGGCGCAGTGTACAGATGATTTTTCAAGACCCTTCCTCGTCCCTCAATAGACGAAAGACAGCCGGGCAAATCGTCAAGGAACCGCTGCGGATTCACGAGTTGGTATCAAAACAAGCCATGGAATCAAGATTGGTGGAACTGATGGAAATGGTCGGTTTGTCCCACCATTTCCTGAACCGCTATCCGCACGAGATGTCTGGTGGACAGCGCCAACGGGTGGGCATCGCCCGCGCTCTCGCCGTAGAGCCAGAGTTTGTTATCTGCGATGAGCCGGTGACGGCTCTCGATGTCAGCATCCAGGCCCAGATTCTCAATCTACTGATGGATCTGCAAGACCAGTTGGACCTCACCTACTTGTTCATCGCGCACGATCTCAGCGTCGTCAAGCACGTTAGCGATCGGGTAGCCGTAATGTATCTGGGCAAGATCGTGGAAATTGCAGATACGGATGCACTCTTTTCCGACCCCAAGCATCCTTACAGCCGAGCCTTGCTAGGAGCCATCCCCAGGCCCGATCCCAGGGCAGGGAAAAGAATGGTTCTCCACGGAGAAGTGCCCAGCCCGATTAATCCTCCTTCAGGCTGTCGATTTCACCCTCGCTGCCCGGAGCAAATCGGTGAAATCTGTTGGCAGAAGGAGCCGGACGGGATCACCTTGCCCAATGGGACTTCCGTTGCCTGTCATCTCTATGCTGATGAAGGAAGGTAAAATCAACATTGCTTGCGCACGCCGCCTCTGGTGACGGCTTGCGAGATTGTACACCCATCGGTGCTGGACAACTGGGAGAGCGTAGCACGCGAGTACCTGGGTGATTTGCAGGTGAGGCTAGAGACACTGAACGCCGCTCCCCAGACAGAAGAGGAGCGGCGAGAGACCTTTCAGGCGAAACGAAAGACTGTCCAAGCTCTGATAGAAAAGATGCTAATCGGCAAGGACAGAAAACTTGCCGTAGTCTTTCGGCTGGATGTGCTATCTCTGATTGAGCAATTAGAGCTAGTCAAAACAAGCAGGGCGAAACTTGTACCCGTAAACAATGACGCCGTCCTCACCGTACTCGCGCATCTTGC
>JADFUZ010000090.1 GCA_015222295.1 Chloroflexota bacterium
GGAGGCCATGATCAATCGGGGATTGACCTCTTTCAGGGTTTCATAATCCAGACCCAGCTTTCTCATGACGCCTGGCGGATTGTTCTCCAGTAGAATATCGGCCCCCTTGACCAATTCCTTGAAGATTTTCATCCCCGTTGCGGTGTGAAGGTCAAGGGTTATCCCCTTTTTGTTGGAGTTGAGGTATATGAAAAGGCCGCTCTTCTCAGGATGGGAGATGTCTTGAGGGAAGGGGCCATATCCTCTTGCCCTGTCGCCAAGCCCGGGTTCTTCAATCTTGATCACCTCAGCGCCCAGGTCGGCCATGAGCTTGGCGCAGTAGGGGCCGGAGATAAATTGGGCGTATTCCAGTATCTTCAGGTCAGAGAGTGCTCCATCCTTCATCCACGCCTCATGACTTGCGGTGCCTTAGTCAGCAGTGCCCCAATAGCCATTCCAGATACACCAGCACCAATCAGAACGGCATCAAGCTCCTGTGCCATGAGAACCACCTGCTTCGATGGGTATCATACCCTTATAGAGTCGATCTGCAAACAGCTTATGGGGATAAAACTTCCATATCACCTTGCTAATTCTCGCTACTTAAAGACCTCATTCACTAACGCCTCTGTCTCTTCCCGGGTGTACACATCTGCACGATACTCGTGCTCGCCGACCACCTCGTAGATCGGAGATGACCAGATTCCGAGATGACCAACGCCATTAATCGCCTCACCGCCATAACTGATGGGCCCAACCAGGCTGTCAAAGCTCCCCGTCTCCATGGTCTCTATAATCTTGTCCATATCATCCACGGTGCCAGCCTGCCTCAGAACATCGGTGAGCACATACATAACATTTAGCGCCCAGAATGCGCTTGGCCCAAGCTCAACGCCATAGCGGTCCTCGAACTCCACAACGATGGCGTCAACTTCAGGCCATAGGCCCGCCAACGCGTGTGGCATAAAGATTAGATAACCCTGGACTGTATCCCAGCCTCGCTTCTCAGCACCGGATGCGACCCAGTACCAGGTGGCACACAGCCCTTCATAGCCCAGTTCCCACATTGGTTCGGCCATCATAGTAGTACCGATAAGGAGGTCGGGGTTTTTGGACATGATTCTGGTTGCTAGCGGATAATATTCCACCGTCCCGGAAGGGATGAACTCTGGGGCTACAACTTCAATACCGTAGTAAGCGGCAGAGACATCAATGGCATCAGCGAGTGCGTAGCCGGTCTCATCACTGGGGACAGCATAGCCAACACGCTTCACCTCGGGGTGCTCTTTGCTCAACCAGTCAAAGAAAGGTGGGATATGGATCGCCCAGGTGGCGGAGGTCTGGAGGAACAAGGGCTTATCTGGCCCAAAGTGCTCGGGGCTAACACCGGCGGCATCGAGTAGTATCCCTTTTTCTTGGCACATAGGCTGGGCGGCTAACGCTGGACTGCCACCACTCTGGTGCATGAAGTCCACATTATGCTCAAAGATGAACTTGGTAGTAGAAGATGTTCCGCCGGCGACGCTCGGCCCGTTATCTTCGAAGATGAGTTTCCAGCGGTATTGCTCACCGCCCACGGTGAACTCGCCGATCTTGTCAGCAGCCAAGCTAAATGCATGTTTCGCCGGGATCCCGACAACAGCTCCATAAATGCCGGTCAGCGGTTCCCCAACGCCCATCTTAAGCTCCGTTACTCCTTCTTCCCCCTCTTCCCCACCGCAGGCGGCGCCGATAACCAGCGCCAGGCACAAAACCACGACTGCCGCTAGAGATAACCACCTCTTCATTGGTGCCTCCTTTGCTTCCTATGATTTGTTTCCTAATATAGAGAACGACCACACTATAAACACACGGCATCACGATCAGCCACGGCTGTCAGGGCCTCTAATAAGCCCAAGACCAACTCCCGCATCATGCACCTCCTGAGTCTATGCTGTAAAGTTTTGAATCCTCACTTTATCCGCTTGAACCCCTGGTGGCCAATTAGGTAGCATCTTTGCCGTTGAACACCGAGACCATGGTATCATTGCGGTGGTTTCCCTATTTCGTGGATTGCCTGCGTCTCGCCTTCCACCTCTTCGCCATCCACATCCAATTTGACATCGCAATCAGATAGGGCACGAAAGAATTCCATACCCTCTCTGCTCGACGCTTCCAGCAGGTACCTCACCCTAAGAATCACTTCCCCCTTGATCCTGGGCTCGTCTATCTTGAGGACCATCTTCCGAGAGTACTCAACTCCTGACAACTCATCCACTTCAAAGTCGCTTAGCTCGACAACGATGTTCTCCGACACCAATACCTGGAACAGCTCCTCCCCTTTGAATGCCATCAGAATGCCACCACTTTGGCCGCCGAACTTTTCTGCGAGCTGTATCACATTGAATACGAACGTGTGGTTGGGAAGAAAGAGCTTCCCCCAATTCCAACTGGCAAGGATCCCAATGCCCTCCCCCGGGGTGCTGACGCCCCAGGTATGGTCATGATAGCCCTCACCGCTAACCGGCATCTCTTCACCATCCAGAATCAACGTCCCGGTAACCCTGGCTCGAGGCTGCGCAACCACCCAGCCCTCGCCAAGGGCGGTTATCCCGTCTGGAGGGTTCCTGTACCCCTGGGTGAGGTTTTCAAAGACGAGATCCGCTCCCAGGTCACCACTACGAAAATGAATCTCGTACCTGGGAAATTCGCCGTGCACGTAGTTATCGCCCATCCTAACATCGCAGGTCTCTGTTGAAGCAGATACTTCGCTGACGGGAAACTGAACCTCTGTTTCTGTTTTCTCTCCATCTGGGTCGAAGATTCCAAACGCGACAGATCGATATTCTGGGTCCGTCGCCCCCGTCTCCGTCAGAACCACGCCCATACGAAATCCAATTCCCATGCAATATCCATTGTCGAAAATGGCGTCAAAAAACCACATCTCGCGTGCATCAGTGGATGGCAGGCCATGAAAAGCATCGTCGTTTCTATCAGGTTGATACTCTTCGGGATCAAGAAAAACTATTTCAGGAATTTCCTCTTCCTCATCTACCCCCTCCCCTTCTTCTCCTCCCCCACAAGTACAAGCGGCCCCAATGACCAGCGCCAGACACAAAATCACAACCGCTGCTATCGATAGCCATTTCTTCATCCGACACCTCCTAAGTTGAGCTTTCCCTGTGGAGTTCTTCTATAGTCTCAACTCCGAGCGTGGTTCAAGCAAATGCGGCGCCAAGTTGTTTTCACGCATGAATTTGACAAGTAGCTGGTGGAGCTCACGCGCGATGTCGGGGTGCTCGCTGATGACGTTTTTCTCCTGCTTCGGATCTGACGGCAAGTGATAGAGCCAAGACTCCCCTTCTTCGATGCTGTAAAGCAGAGACCATTCGTCTGTAGTGATTGTGGTATCAGAGCCTTGAGTGACCGCCCGGCTCTGGCCATCAACCTCTCTCACGATATCCATTGGGTTTGAGAACGGGTGAGTGCTGACCACAAAATCCCGGCCCTTCAGGTTAGTGTCCCGCATCATGGGAAGTAGCGAGCGTCCCTCAACTTCAGCAGGTACCTCCTGCCCCATGATATCGAGGACCGTTGGCATCAGATCGGCAGCCGAGGTCAGCCCTTGGTACACCCCTGGGGAAACACCGGGCGAGTATATCAGAAGGGGGCATGCTACTAGTTCCTCGAATAGCGGCGAGCGTTCCCAGGTCACCGACGCCATTAGAATCTCATATAGTGGCGAGCGTTCCCCAGCCCCCGGGGCCGCGATTGGCGCCTTGTCATCCGTCAACCTTCCGAGGTTCGCTTTTCCGAAGCGGCCGCCGTGCTCTCCGAAGTAGAAGCCATGGTCAGTGGTAAATATGATGGCTGTATTCTCCATAAGGCCCATGTTCTCGATTTGCCTCAGCAAGTAGCCGACCCAGGTGTCGACCATTGTGATTTCGCCGCAATAGCAGGCATGTGCCTTTTTCACCAGCTCTTCGGTCATGCCTGGTATCTTCTGCCAGAAGTTGTAGACCGGGAATATATTCTGCCCGTCGTAGCCCGGCCAGTAGAGCTCCGTGTAGTAGTTGGGGGCCTCCCAGGGTTCGTGTGGATCCCAAGTGTCGATATACAGGAAAAAGTCCTCTTTGTAGTGCTGCTCAAGCCACTCCATCGACTTCTTAAACGTCTGAGGAGCAAAACAGTCGGACTCGAAGCGCCACGCCCTACGCACGTCACGTCCCAAGCCACGCAGCCAAACCTCTTGGCCTGGTACTTCAATGAAAGTACGGAAGCCGCGGTCGTAGTTCATGTTGTCACGCAAGTAGAATGGTGTGTCAACAACCGCAGCAGTGTGCACACGCTTCTTTCTGAGGATATTTGCAAGGTTCCCCCGCCCCTCAGGGAGTGGCGCCCAACCCATGAAGCAGGCTGTCTGGCAGCCGGTAAGATAATCAGCACGAGCCGGCATGGTTGGAAAGCTTGCTGCATAGTGGCGATCAAAGCGCACTGACTTGGCGGCGAGGGCGTCCAGCGATGGCGTATGAATTGTTCTGTTGCCGTAGCAACCAAGATGGTCGCGACGAAAGGTGTCTGCTATTATCCAGATAACGTTCACTAAAACCTCCTAATTCTATTGATGTGCCCCCAGGTGGCAGGGCTTATCTTCCTCCCGTCATTCTCTAGCAGCTTCGATATAAAAACTTCCTAGTGCGATGCTCCTACTAGGAGCATAGTATACCGGGTATGACCACGCCTGTCAACATCCTGTGCCCGTCGGTTCTACTCAGACATAGTTGACGCTCATTTAAAAGTGACTTTACCTTTCTACTCAAACCCGGGTAGAAGGATAAGATAATAGTAAATCTAAGACAGGTGGCTAGGATTCTGGAAGACATCGTCAGATTTGGCAGGGATGTGGAAGGAGACTTGAAGTGCAAGTTCGCAGACAATGACACTATTCCTAAGATGAAGACTCCAGCGAAACAGGTGGCATTAGCCTTGAGTATGTATTACAGGGAGATTAGGCTAGTTTGTTCGGATTGCTGACGACACTACATTGAAGATTGAAGGTAGGAACACTTGGTTTTGGGACATTCTTGATATCAAGACCGGGTTTCTATCGGCCTCACACATGTCCCTATCACGCACCATACGGGATGCCCAAAAGCGATAGGTCTTGCCCACCACTCCAGATCTTTAAGCCTCTCCAAAAGCAGAGGAAGGCAGTGGCCTTAGCTCAATGTGCAACTCTTCAAGCGCTTTTCGCCGCACCTTTAGTAGCAGATTTTGAAACTGATCGTGTTCCTCTACTGATAAAGAGGACATGATCCTAGTGATTAAAGGGCACACCGCCTCTCTTGCAGGACGGAGGAGTTCCTCGCCCTTGGCAGTTATTTCAACCTCTGTAAACGGGTGCCCCTTCCGCTTCGGCACTCTCCTTATCAAGCCCTCTCTTTCCATGCGAGCGAGCAATCCAGCAATCGTTTGACTTTCCCGGAAGAACAAACGGGATATCTCAGCCGGAGTCAACGAGCCGCGATACTCCTTGCAAACCTCCAGGACATAGGTCTTCATAGGCGTCACCCCCACCTTGGTGAGTTCAAGCTCCAGTACCTTGTAGACCACAGACCAAGTTTGCCTAAGCTGCACCCAATCTGCCAAAAACGGATCTGAAACCTGGTAATCGTACAATTGCCCCTCCCTTTTTAGTTATCACGTAACATGATATCAAAAAGGCGAGGGATATGCTAGCTTGCTCCACTACAAGCCGGGGACAGTTGCACATTAGGGCGCATTGTTTCACCTCTTCACCACCCGGTTAGCGCGACTCTTAATCCATCAGGGAGGCATTGCCTCGGTCAGCGCAAGGCTGTTGCCAAAGCCGTGAGCACGTTTGCCCCTTCAGTCAACTTTTGATACGCACCACCAGGTCGATGCTCCTGTCCCAGAAGGGGACGAGGACATTATAGCTGGAATTATCGATGTCGATCACAGCGGCTCCCTGAAATTACCTCGCACCATTCATACGTAAGAACCTTATATGTTCCAGATTCGCCATCCGCTTTCAAAATCGACCCGGCCATGGGTTACCATGAGCATCTCCGGCTGTTCATCCCCAGGTTAACCGCCTGAACCCAGGGTGCCCAATCCCCGCTGGGTGACGCCGCCGTGGGTATTGCGGCAATGGGAAGCGATTTGTCATCGGCGGGAGTCCTGAGTCAGGCTAAACGATACGCTAGCTTGTGCAACTGCCAGTACCCTGGCCGGTGCGGAAAGGCCTTCGGCGATGTCCTAACCCGTCATCTTAATCGGCTGCCACTGCCATGACTCTCCCCTCTGGACAACGTAGCCCAGAC
>JADFUZ010000091.1 GCA_015222295.1 Chloroflexota bacterium
AACTGTGGTAGCCACCTTTCCTGTCAACTTCATTCCACTGTACGGGCTCCATTTGGCCGGCTCCAACATGTCTTCTCCTCGCACCGTCCACTCCCCCTTCGGGTCAATTATGGTGATATCGGCGTCACTGCCCGGCATGAGTGACCCCTTTTGCGGCCACAGCCCGAAAGCTTTGGCAGGGCCTTCACTCAGCACCCTCCTCAAGTCATAAATGGAGATCTTGCCTTTGCCGACACCCTCGCTGTAAATGAGGGGAACAAGCGTCTGAACACCTGGTGCCCCGGAGACATTGTCAAAGATGGACGGCCTATTCTTGTGACCCATAGGCCAGGCGGCGTCATCAGAAGTGACGATGTCTATGAACCCTTCTTTCAGATACTCCCATAGCAACGCCTGCTCGCTCTTAGCCCTCAAGGGCGGATTGATCTTGCCGCATCCCTTGAGTCTGTCCATGTCGCCTTCCGATAGCAGCAAATAGTGCGGGCAGGTTTCAGCCGTGACTTCGATTCCTTGCTCACGATACAACTGGATAAAATCGAAGCACCGGGAGAGACTCACATGATGGACATGCAGATGAACGCCCGTGGCATACGCCAGCTCCAGTGCCCTCAGCACGGCTTCCACTTCCGATACTGGTGGCCTGCTCTCGCAGTGAGCCCTGGGATAGGTCCTGCCCTCGTCACGGTGGCGCTTGGTCAGGTATTGGACAATCTCATCGTTCTCAGCATGAACCCCGGCGCCTACGCCCGTCTTGGCGATCATCGAGAAAGCCTGGAGTAGATGACTGTCAGGCATGCGGGGGAACCTTACGGGGTCAGTGTGGAACAGGCTCATCTTGAACCCGCACACCCCCACTTCAACCAGAGGCACGATCTCGCCAAGGTTATCTGCCTTCACTGTCCCCAGCAGAGCAACATCTACCAGGGCCTCCTCTCCTATTCTCTCAATCTTCTTCTTCATATCAGTGGCAGTGGCAACACCGCTGGGTTGATCAAAAGGGTGGTCAATGATCGTGGTGACCCCACCGGCCGCCGCAGCGCTGGTCGATTCGACGAAACACTGCCCCGGCGGACTGAACGTGTGCACGTGAGCGTCGACAAAGCCAGGCATCACCAGAGAGCCAGTGGCGTCTATCATCTGCTTTGTGGCTGGCGGCCTGCCTCCAGACTGGACACCTATCACTTTTCCCCGGGCAATGGTCAACAACCCCTTTCTCACAATTCTGTCCCGCAAAACCAAATCGCCTTGTATCACCAGGTCAGCAATTCCCTTGGCCATGCTCGCCAACCTCCTTTGCTCTCTCGTCTATCTTGAATATCGTGGCAGCCAGAATCTCCGCTCCGAGCGCGATGTCCCCGAAGTCAGTCCACTCCTCAGGGCAGTGGCTTTTCCCCATCCTGGAAGGAACGAAAATCATGCCTGCTCTCGTTATTCCCGCCATGTGACTGGCGTCGTGACCGGCGCCGCTGGTCATCAGGTGGTAGGGAACTCCACAGGCCTGGCAGCTTTCCTCAATCAGCCCGGTCACCCAGGTATCCATATTCACAGGGAAACTTATGTTCGATCGGTCGAAAGAGATATCCACGCCCCGTCTGGTTGATATCTTCCGCAATTCCTCCTGAAATGCGTGCTCAGCACGTTCAATGAACTCCATCTCAGTATTCCTGACGTCCGTTACCATGACAACCCTGCCCGGCACGACGTTAGCCGCATTGGGGTAGTTTTCCACCACACCTATCGTGGCAAAAGTGTTCGGTAGATCCTTCCTTCGTCCGACTCTCTCCAGAACCTGAATAGCCTCAGCGGCCGCTACCAGGGCATCCTTGCGAACATCCATTGGCGTGGTACCGGCGTGGTCAGTACTTCCCACAACAGTAACCTGCCCGCGAGCAAAACCCGCTATCCCGTTCACTACCCCGACCGGGATGCCCATATTGTCCAGAGTCGGACCTTGCTCGATATGTAGCTCCAGGTAGGCCAGAGTGTCACCCCTTGCCCTGGCAGCTTCATTGATTCCCTTGGCACTACCGCCAACCCGCTGTATCGCCTCATCCAGACTGAGTCCCTCCTTGTTCTTGAGTGTGACCAGTAACCGCTTGTCCAGCGTGCCCGCCATCGCCCGGCTTCCGACAGTAGATGCACCAAACTCGTTCGGCTCTTCTGACGTGAACACGACCACTTCGACCGGATGCTGCGTGGGGAAGTCACGACTCCTCAGGCATCTCACAGCCCCGATGGCTGCGATGACACCGGCGACGCCATCGAATCTACCCCCCTCCCTGACCGTATCTATGTGAGAACCGGTCGTTATGATTGGGGCATCCGCTTGCCTCCCGTTCATCCTCCCGATTATGTTCCCCGCAGCATCAACCCTCACCGCTAGACCCGCATCCTTCATGAATCTGCTTACTGCTTTTCTTCCGAGCGTGTCTTCTTTGCTGAAGGCCAGACGGGTATAGCCACGAGACTCTGGGTCGGTATACTCCGCCAACTCCATTACTCTCGCCTCGATCCATGCCCTCTCCTCGACGCGCTTATGACTGTCGTACGGAAAACGAAGCTGAGCAGAACCGGCTTGGATTCTCTCCCCGTGATTACCTGACATCTTGCTGGCCTCTAGACTCTACGGGACACGCGCCACAGACTATGCTGCAACAGCGTACGTTCTACACATGCAATTATAGCTTTTCCTGTCGTGCAAGGCATTGCACCGGGCAGCTTGCGTCCCGGACGCCCTTCCACCCAAGGCTGGCTCAGTTTTTCTTGACTCGCCGGCGCAGCCACAGGAGGAGCACCAGCGCCGCGACCCCTACCACGGTCATCCCGGCCGTGTTGTCAACGCGGGTGACATCGAATTCCTGAATCGGCGCTAGCAGGATGAATAGGCTCAAGCCACCAGCCGCCAGCGCCAGGCGGTGTACTTCCGACCAAGCTGCACCGTTCCCGGACATCTTCATCACCACGCAGAAGACCAGTCCTACCTCTCCGACCCCGATGAGTATGGCAAGAACAGGAGGTAGCACGGTGTGCGGGAGCACCCAGAATACGAGGAAGAACGCCAGCGTACCCAGAAAACCCGTGAGCCAGAACCAGAAGGAACGCGGGACCGCCAGGTCCTTTGCGGCGAAGGGCTGGCGGGGCAAACACCAGGCGAGTATCACCAGCCCCAACGCGACTACAGCCGTTGGGACAAGCACAGCGGCAGACGGCCTGTAAGCAGTCAGTAGCATATTGCCGAAGGCAACATCTGCCCAGAAAATGCCCAGAAGACCGATCAATCCCCGTCGCCCGAGCCACGGCTCGTTGTGCCTGGCTGGAAACATCAGTTCCGTCAGAAGTATGGGGATGGCTATGCTGACGGCAGAGTGAAAGATCGTCAGTTGAACGCTCCACACCCAGTTGACTCCTGCCCATCGCCCATAGGATCCGAGGATGCCAAGGTCAACCCAGTTGGGATCGAAGAAACTCTTAACCATCAGACCCTCTTCGATGATGCCAAAGGCAGCACCCAGGGCAAAGAGGCTAGCCCAACCTTTCCCCCAACCAACCGTCAGTTCACGAGCTATAACAGCTCCCCCACCGTAGAGGGCAGTCAAGACCACAAAGGCAAAGGGGTTGAAGAACTCAGCAGGAGGAGATGAGCCTGAAAGCAGTTCCGCAATGGCCGGAGCCAAGAAGAACAGTACAACCACGGGCAGGAGTGTGTTCATCCGCTCCAGGGGGTCAGACACCGCCTTCCCTCTTTCCAAATTCGTCGGCAATGACGCCCCAGCGGGCGAACCAGACACCGTCGCTCTCCAGCAGATGGCGAAAATCAGTCTTTCTACCATTTGCAGCCGGCGGTGTCGGCCTATCACCGGAAATCGTCACACTTTCATTCTGACGCAGGTCATCGTTCACCGATTAATCGAGTGGCCTCACCCGAAGCTTACTGAGAAAGGCCAAAACGTCAAGCTTCGTCTAGTGCCTGTTCTTCCTGTATTTCTTTTCCTCCATCTCACGCAAAGCCTTCTCGTCACTGCCGAAATGGTGAGCTATCTCGTGCTGTACTACTTCAGCTATTCTCATCTCAATCTCCCCGTCAGAATGACACTGAGCCTCTATGGGCTTCTGGAAGATACTTATCTTGTCAGGCAGGACCATCCCGTATCCCCTGCCGCGCCTGACCTGGGGCACGCCCTCATAGAGGCCCAACAACCAACCGGGATTTCTGACCTTCACTCTCCTGAGCTGTCCCGAGCTTGGCCAGTCTTCCACAATGACGTCAACATTTTCCAGCTCGCTGCGGAACTCAGGAGGCAGACTATCAACGGCTCTTCCTACGAGAGCTTCGAAATGTTCTCTCTTCATCGGGCTCTGCCAGTTCGCCTGACCTGCGCTATTCTACCGTATTTCCTTGCCGACCGTGTCTCTGCCCGCACAGGTGCTTGTGACACACTTCAGCGCACGGTGGCGCTTGGCCAGCGGGGTCCCCGACTGCAGGGCAAGTGAATATGGGGCATTCCTCTTTCCACAACCGGAACCACTGGAGTAAAATCATGACCGCGCCAGAGTCGAGTCCTCGCCAGCTTCTCAAACATAGCTTCGAGAGGCACTCAGAGCAATGTCACTAAGCGAAGACATAAAGGATTTCGCCCTCGATCTGGGCTATAGCAAAGTAGGCATTACGACGGCCGACGGTTTCCCCGACTACATTGCCGAGCTCAACTCACGACGTCACATGTACCAGTGGTACATCGAAAGCACTTCTCGGCCGATTGCCGGTGCCGACCACACGAAGGTCATGCCCTCAGCGAAGTCCATCATAGCAGTGGTCTACGACATCTCCAGGGAGTCCTTCCCCGAGAAGCTGCTGGGCAAGATAGGTCGGCACTACCAGGCGAGGTGTTGCCTCACG
>JADFUZ010000092.1 GCA_015222295.1 Chloroflexota bacterium
ACGCCAGACCGGACGGTATCTACTTGCGCATTACGGCCAAGGGAAGCAAAGACACGATCACTCAGCACATGATCGCCGAAAGGGAAGCAGATATTCGAAGCATCCTTGGCCCGGACATTTGGGGCGTGGACAACGAGACGCTTGAATCCATTGTAGCTGGCCTGCTCAAGTCGAAGCATCTCAGTCTTGCCGCTATGGAGTCCTGCACTCAGGGACTACTGAGCAACACTGTGGCCAGTTGCCCGGAAAGCCTGACTTGTTTCAAAGGTGGGCTGGTAGCTTGCTGTTATGAAGCCAAGAAAGACTTGGGGATAGACGCGGATATCATGGAGCACTTTGGCACGGAAAGCCGTGCGGTGGCCGAAGCGATGGCTGAAG
Source organism: Chloroflexota bacterium (assembly GCA_015222295.1). GTDB lineage: Bacteria > Chloroflexota > Dehalococcoidia > GIF9 > AB-539-J10 > JADFUZ01. The sequence continues at coordinate 379 of JADFUZ010000092.1, forward strand.
TGGCTCACCGAACGATCAAGGCCGACGTTGGCATTGGCCTTGACGGCACGGTGAGTGCCACCAAGAAGATGGCCGACATATTCATCGCGGTGACCTGCGGCAGCTTCAAGCAAGTTGTCTCCCGCACTTTCCTCGGAGACCCATGCAGAATGAGACAACGGGCAGTCTACGCTGCCCTTTTCCAACTGAGAAAGATCCTATCGGAGGACCTCCAATGCATTTGATTATCGACGGTTACTCGGATAACAAGGAACTTCTTCAAGACGAGAGTCATCTTCACAAGTGGCTGGAGCGGTGCCCCGCAGCAATTGGCATGAACCGGATCTCACCACCATACGTCCTCAGGTACGTCGGATCGAATTTAGAGGATTGGGGCATATCGGGCTTCGTTTTCATCGCCGAAAGCCATATTAGCGTTCATACCTTCGTCGACCGCGGTTATGTAAACATGGATGTCTTTTCCTGTAGGGACTTCAACGCAGACAAGGCTATCGAGGACATACGCAACGAATTCCAGCTATCTCGGCTACGGAGCTCGGTTATCGATAGGGAATGGTCGCCGGAGATCGCGGCGACGACTGATACTGTGGGCTTCACCCATCATGTGGAATAAGGAGGAAGTCTTCCTACCACCACGGGTGTTCGCCGGGCTTGAGCCTCCGTTGTCGGACTTGCAGACTGCGCGAGTGGTGATCCTGCCGGTGCCCTACGACGGAACAACCGAGTGGCACAGCGGCACCCGCCACGGCCCACAGGCCATCATTGATGCTTCCAGATACTTGGAGCTTTATGACCTGGAGCTGCAGCGAGAGTCATGCCAGATTGGCATCCACACCTTGCCTCAGTTGGAGCCCGTTATGAGCGCCCCAGAGCATATGATCGACAGAGTCTATCAAGTGACGAAGGGGATCGTTCAACAGGGGAAATTCGTGGCGATGTTGGGCGGAGACCACTGTCTCTCTTTGGGAGCAGTTCGAGCCTTCAAGGAGACATTCCGCCAGTTGTCTGTGTTGCAACTGGACGCCCACGCTGACCTTCGTGATGAGTATCTGGGTAGCAAGTACAGCCAGGCTTGTGTCATGCGTCGCATCTTCGAGCTCTGCCCCATTACTCAAGTTGGAGTGCGCAGCCTCAGCCAGGAGGAGAAACAGTTCCTCACCGAGAGCCAACTGACGCCGTTCTACGCATCCCATTCAGGGTCAACGCCCGACTCCGCGCAGGAGGTGATCGCTTCACTCAGCGACGATGTCTATGTCACTATCGATGTAGATGTCTTTGACCCTTCCATCATGTGCGCGGTAGGCACCCCTGAACCAGGGGGGCTCCAATGGCAACAGGTTCTCAGTTTACTGAAGTCGGTAGCTGTTCGGAAGCACATAGTCGGCTTCGATCTCGTAGAATTCTGCCCTCACGAGGGACCATCCGCCTGCGCCTTTCTCCTGGCAAAACTCGCTTATAAACTCATAGGCTACGCGGTGCCGCAATGATACGGTCGGCGCAGACGGATTGACATCGCTCGCGTTCGAGCATTATCATTAGCTTCCCTGTGAAGAGCAGTTCTGGTCCGGACTATACGGTAACTGAAGCGAGTGCTGATTTCTCGGCCAGTTTGCCTTCCCAAGAGAGGGAGAGAGTGCAGGGAGAGCTACACAAGTTCACCCGCTGGCTTGGCCTCCACAGGAAGACGAATGCCCTTAGTCCTCTTGATATAGCCAGTTACAGTGAGCAGCTTACGCCTCCCGAAGCCAAGGCGATCAAAGCCTTCCTTACCTACGTTCACAAGAGAGAGTTCACCGCTGCGAATCTGGCTAATCACCTTCGAGTCAAGAAAGCGCCCCGCAAGGCGGCTCCTACTCAACCACAAGAGAACACTCCAATTCAGATGACCCAGCGTGGCTACGGGAAACTCGAGACAGAACTGGCTACCCTGAGGAGCCAGCGCTCAAATGTGACCGAGGAGGTCCGTAGAGCGGCGGCTGACAAGGATTTTCGCGAAAACGCTCCGCTGGAAGCAGCCAGAGAACGAAAGTCCCACCTCGAAGGAAGGATTCAAGAGATAGAGTCAACTCTGAAGTCAGCAGTGATTGTGAAGCAAAGCCAAAGAGCAGCAGGCATAAAGATTGGGGACACGGTGACGCTTTGCGACCTCAACTCCGGCAGGCAACTGACCTACATCCTGGTGGACACGCGGGAGGCAAATCCGACCGAAGGGCGCATCTCCAGCTCTTCTCCAATAGGCAGGACTCTTATCCAGAAAGAAAGAGGCCAGACAATTGAAATTGCTGCCCCCGCCGGTACGTTCAGATATCGGATCGAGGGCGTCCAGCACGAAACGTCTTAGGGCAGTCACATCCCGCCTCAAAGGGAAATGAAAGTAGCCAGAGTAGCCGAAATGCAAGACCTGGACAGGCGTGCCATGGAGGAGTTTGGCATTCCACCAGAGATCTTGATGGAGAATGCTGGCGAGGCCTCCTATTCCGTCGTATCAAGGGAGTTTGGAGTGACAGGCAAGAGATTCACCATTCTCTGTGGCCTGGGCAACAATGGCGGGGATGGATTTGTGCTTGCCCGTAAGCTTCACTCTAACGGAGGACATGTGCGCGTCCTGCTTTTTGGCAGACGTGAGGAATTGAAAGGCCCGGCCAGAAAGAACTTCGACATCATATCCAGAATGCCGGTTGAGATTGAGAGCCCTGAGTCGGTTGAGTCCGTGAAGGATGCCTTCTGCCATTCGGACGCTATCGTGGACGCCATGTTCGGCACAGGTCTCACCAGAGCTGTGGCCGGCATTCATGAAGACGTAATCCAATCAATCAATGAAAGCCAAACGTGCGTGTTCAGCATCGACATTCCGTCGGGCGTGAACGGTGACACAGGGCAGGTAATGGGCGTAGCCGTAAGAGCCGACTACACCATAACGTATGGGCTTCCCAAGATAGGAAACCTGCTCTATCCAGGCAATGCGTTGTGTGGGAAACTCTACTTATCGCACATATCTTTCCCGCCATCGCTCTACGACACAGATTCGATAAAGGTAGAGATTAACACCCCCGTGGAACTGCCCAGGAGAGAGAAAGACACTCATAAGGGAACATACGGGAAAGCGCTATTCATTGCTGGTTCTTCAAGCTACCTCGGCGCACCGTATTTCGCTGCACTGTCTTTCCTAAAGGCCGGCGGCGGGCTCTCCTACCTGGCTGCGCCCAAGTTCATCTCCCCGTTCTTGGCCAGTAGAGGCAGCGAGCTTGTCCTCATTCCCCAGAGAGAGACAAGCTCTGGAAGCATCGCCCTGGACAACAGGGACGATCTGCTCGCCTTCTCCAGGGATATGGACATGGTTGTCGTCGGTCCCGGCCTTTCTCTGAATGACGAGACACAGGAGTTGGTCGTAGAACTGGCAAAGAAGAGTAGGACGCCTCTGCTTGTAGACGGTGACGGCCTTACCGCTATTGCCAGAGACATACAATGTATCAAGAACAGAGAGGCTGAGACGATCCTGACGCCTCACCCAGGTGAGATGTCCAGAATTGCAGGGACGGGCGTGAGCGACGTCACCACAAATAGAATAGACGTCCTGTCCAGAACAGCCAGGGAACTAAACTCCATTATCGTGCTTAAGGGCGCCCATTCGCTCATAGGCTACCCGGACGAGACGGTCTTCATAAACACCAGCGGCAACCCCGGCATGGCCACAGCAGGAAGCGGGGACGTACTTACAGGTACGATCGCTGCCATGAACGGTCTGGGGCTACCCATCAGGAACGCCGCAAGGATGGGAGTTTTCATACACGGGCTTTCGGGAGACCTTGCCGCCCGGGACCGGGGTGAAGATGGAATCACGGCCCAGGACATACTGGACTATTTGCCTGGCGCCGTGAAACACGTAAGGGAGAACCTCGAGGATATTTCGCGAAACTTCTACGGAAGCGTCACTGTAATATAGGCGCGCCACCACGGGCCACGGCGTCCGTCTATCCTCCGTAGTTGGGAGATTCCAGTATAGACCTGAATAGGTCTATGTCAATGTTGCCCCCGCTGATGACACACACAACGCTGCTACCGTCCTTGACAGGAAACTTCTGGAAGAGCAGGGCCGCCACCGAAGCTGCACCTGCGCCTTCGGCCACAATCTTGGCCTCCCGAGCCAGCGTGGCCACAGCCGACTTCATCTCCTCGTC
>JADFUZ010000093.1 GCA_015222295.1 Chloroflexota bacterium
AGAAGGATGCAGCAATAGGATTTGCGCCTTACTGCTTCAGTCAGTTGCCCCCCTTCCTCATAGCCAACATAGCCAGGCGGTGCTCCCACCAGACGAGCCACGGTATGGCGTTCCATGAATTCCGACATATCGAGTCTGATCAAGGCGTCTTCGCTGCCAAACATGAACTCGGCCAGGGCTCTCACGAGTTCGGTCTTGCCTACTCCAGTAGGGCCCAGGAACGTGAAGGCACCTATCGGATGTCGCGGGTCCTTCAAGCCAGCTCGAGCCCTTCGTACCGCCTTGGCCACAGTAGTGATTGCCTCGTCCTGGCCGATGATCCGGCGGTGTAGTGCCTCTTCCATTTGCAGAAGGCGGCTAGTCTCATCAGCCGTCAGCCTGACAACCGGAATCCCGGTCCACATGCTAACCACTTCAGCGATATCGTCAGCGGTAACCGTGGGCTTGCTTTGTTCTTGCTGGGTTCGCCATTCTTTCTCCATCCCCTCGGTTTTCTCCACCAACTGAAGCTCTCGAGTACGGAGTTCGCTGGCATACTCGTACTGCTGACCGGCGATGGCCTCGTCCTTTTCCTTACGCACGCTTTCCAGGACTTTCCTCGCCTCGGTCAAGCCAATGGGTGCACTCCCCCGCTTGATGCGCACCCGGGAGCTAGCTTCATCTACCAAATCAATGGCTTTGTCGGGCAGGAAGCGATCTGGTATGTATCTGGCAGCCAGAGGAGCCGCCGTTTCCAGAGCTTCGTCACTTATCTCCAGGCGATGGAACTCCTCGTACCTGTGCTTTATCCCACGCAGAATATCCAGTGTCTCTTCCATTGTAGGTTCAGCTACCAGGATAGTCTGAAACCTGCGCTCCAATGCAGGGTCTTTCTCAACGTATTTGCGATAGTCGTTCAAGGTAGTGGCGCCGATGCACTGTATCTCGCCACGCGACAGCGCAGGCTTCAGGAGATTCGAGGCATCTACAGCACCCTCAGCCGCGCCAGCGCCCACAATGGTCTGCATTTCGTCCACAAACAGAATGCAGTTCCCGGCAGCCTTTTCCTCATCAATGACTCTCTTTAGCCTCTCCTCAAATTCGCCACGATACTTCGTCCCTGCCACCAGAGCACCCATGTCCAGAGCAACTATCCTCTTGCCCTGCAACACGTCGGGGACTTCTCCAGCCACTATGCGCTGGGCCAACCCTTCAACAACAGCTGTCTTGCCCACACCTGGTTCTCCTATGAGCGCGGCGTTATTCTTCGTTCGCCGGCTCAGTATCTGGATCACTCTCTCAATCTCCTTATTGCGTCCGATAATCGGGTCAAGCTTGTCCGCCTTTGCCAGAGCAGTCAGGTCTGTCCCAAGCTGGTCGAGCGTCGGTGTCCGGCTAGAACTCCGCGCAGAGCGAGCATGTATGGTCTCGCTTCTCACAACCCGCTTCGCTTCCTCACGCGCCCGTTCCAGAGTAATACCGAAGCTCTCCAGCACGCTGCAGGCCACCCCTTCCCTACCACATAACAACCCGAGCAGCAAGTGCTCACAACCTATGTAGTTGGAATTCAAACGACGTGCTTCATCAACCGCGAGTTCAATGGCCCTCTTCGCCCGAGGTGCGAGGCTGATCTCCCCGCTGGGCTGTTTCCCTCCCCTTCCAACCGCAAACTCCACCGCCGCCTGCACTTTGTTCAATGGAACACCCAGATTGACCAGTACTTTGGCGGCTACGCCCGATTCATCCGCCAGTATGCCCAATAGTATATGCTCGGTATCTATGTAACCGTGGCCCAGGCGTTTCGCTTCCTCTTGAGCTCGCGTGAGCACTTTGCGAGCTCCTTCGGAGAACCTTTCAAACCCGCTACTCATGTCAGACACGATCTCCAGTTCTAGGCCAGAGTAGTATAGAGCATGCCACTCTTGGAGTCAACCGAGCAGCTGCTTGAGCAAAGCTACCAGAGCATAGTACAATACCTGGCCCCACAGAAGGCCAAAAATGCGAGTTATTGGTGGCAAGGCAAAGGGAACCCAACTGAGAATCCCTCAAGGTGGGCGTGTGAGACCCGCAACTAATCTTGCGAAGCAAGCTATCTTCTCGATCTTAGAGAACACCGCAGTCAATTGGGATCGGGTCCTGGACTTGTTTGCTGGCAGTGGCGCTCTGGGCATCGAAGCCTTGAGCCGGGGGGCCGCCTGGGGTGATTTTGTTGACCAAAGCAAGAAATGCTGCGGTGCTATTGAATACAATCTGGAGAGAGCCGGATTCTCAAGTAGGTCTCACGTATACTGCTGCAACGTAGCCAAAGCCATAGCCTTCCTTGGCGATGTATACGACATCGTTTTCATGGATCCCCCTTACTCGGAGCCCTCTGTCGGTAGCCTGATAGCCACTCTGGTCAGTTCACGTTTGATAGGCGAGGACTCCGCTGTCGTGGTTCTTCATGGCAATCGTTTCACCCTAGATTCGACCTACACTGGACTGAGCTTGCTAAAGCAACGCCAATACGGCGACACCTTCATTTCCATTTTCCAGCGGGAGGATTGAGTTCATGACAGTAGCAGTGTATCCTGGATCCATCGATCCAATGACCAACGGGCACCTGGACGTCATCAGACGAGCGTCGGCCCTCTTCGATAGGCTCATCGTCGCCATCTACGACAAGCCTGAGAAACATCTACTATTCTCTCTCGAGGAAAGGGTAGAAATGGCGAAGGAGGCCGTGGCTGACTTGCCCAACGTATGCGTCAAGCCTTTCAGCGGGCTTGTTGTCGATTTCGCCCGTGAGATGAAGGCGCAAGTCATGGTACGGGGCTTGAGAGCAAACTCCGATTTCGAACGTGAATTTGAGATGGCGCTAATGAATAAGACCCTGGCCCCGGACCTGGAGCTGGTCTGTCTAATGACAAGCTTACAATACCAGTTTCTCAGTTCCAGCGTGATCAAGGAAGTGGCCAGGCTAGGAGGCTGTCTCGAAGGCATGGTCCCCAACCACGTTGCCACCGCTCTCAAAGCGAAAGTCTTCTCAAGCGCGGCGGTAGTTGCAAAAGACGCACCCAGACACTAGAATAGCGTCACCAAGAACCACAAGGAGGTAGTGTTCGACATGGCGTACAAGATCACTGACGATTGCATTGGCTGCGGTGCCTGCGAAACGGAATGCAAGAACGAGGCCATCAGCGAAGGGGAAGCCATCTACGTCATCGACCCTGCCAAATGCACCGAGTGCATTGGCTGGTTTGAATCATCCAAATGCGCTGAGGTCTGCCCCGTGGACTGTTGCATCCCTGACCCCGACCATCAAGAAACGAAAGAGCAACTCATAGAGAAATGGCGTAAGCAGAATCCCGGGGGAACACCGGCAGAAGGTACGTACTAGAGATTCTTGGCCTTCTCGTAAGCGGCGGCCACCGCTGTCACGAGAAGGGAACGAAATCCGCCCTTCTCCAGCTCGAGAAGGGCCTCGGCAGTGGTCCCTCCCGGCGAAGTAATCATGTTCCTCAACTCGGCGGGATGCTTGCCCGCTTTCTCCATCGTGTGAACAGAACCCAATATCGTCTGTATCACCAATCTCTCAGCGACGTCACGCGGCAGACCAATGTGGACGCCGGCGTCGGTAAGCGCTTCGATGAACAGAAACACGTAAGCCGGACCGCTACCACTCAAAGCCGTTGCCATGTCTATGTATTTCTCATCCGCCACATAGACCTTTTCGCCCAGGGCGCCAAGAACATCCCCAACCATCTTCCTTTGATCCTCGCTGACCTCAGGGCTTGCTGTCCACGCGGTCATTCCTTCGCCGATTCGTGCCGGCATATTGGGCATGGCTCTGATTATCAGGGGATGCCCCAGCCCGCGATGCAAAGTGGATAGGCTGGCACCCACCACTATTGACAACACGATCTGGCGCGGTGAAGGACTTCCTATCTCCTCCATCACCCGCGACAAATCCTGAGGCTTCACGGCGAGGACAATCACGTCAGCTCCGCCTATCGCTTCCCTGCTGTCAGCCACAGCAGTCACTCCGTATTGTCCACTCAGGAGTTCCCGCCGCGTTTTGTCCACGTCGCTGACAGCAATGTCAGGAGGCTCAGCAACACCCTTGGCCAGGAGACAGCTCACCATCGCCTCCCCCATGGTCCCCCCACCGACAAAAGCTATCTTCATTTCTTAGCTCGTCACGACGTTCACCAGACGCTCGGGGACATAGATGACCTTGGTGATCCCCTTGACGTTGGTATAGGCTTGCACGCGCTGTCGGCCCAGTGCTAGTTCTTTTGCCTCAGCCTCACCTATTGAAGCGGGCACAACTAGCTTGTCCCTCAGTTTGCCATTTACCTGCACTACCAACGTGATCTCTTTGTCCTTGGCCAGTTCCGTGTCGTATTCCGGCCAGGACTGATTGTGGATGCTGTAGGGGTGTCCGGTTCTAGCCCACAACTCCTCAGCAAGATGAGGGGCAGTGGGCGCAAGAAGTAGCAGCAGATAAGTGATAGCTGCCTCCCATGCTGGCGTTGAAACACTCCTTGCTTCCTGCACTTTAGACAGGTAGTTGGTGAATTCCATGAGGCAAGCCAGCATGGTGTTGAAGCGAAGCTTTTCCAAGTCCTCGCTGGCTTTCCTGATCGTCTTATGCGTGAGACGGCGCAGCTCCCTGTCTGCTTCGGGCACGCTCGCCTTGCCAGCATACCCCACTCCCACCAGTCTCCATATCCTGTTCAGCCACCGGCTCATTCCCACAAGCCCGCTATCGCTCCACTCCCCCCCGAGACCCCACGGCCCGATAAACATCAGGTACGCCCGAACGGCATCCGCCCCCAATTCCCGTACATACTCATCCGGGGCAACTACATTGCCCTTGGACTTGCTCATCTTGCCACCACGATAGACTATGATTCCCTGGTTGAAAAGACGGGTAAACGGTTCACCAAAATCGATCAAGCCCAGATCCCTCAAAGCCTTGGTGAAGAAGCGAGAATACAGCAGGTGCAGCACGGCGTGCTCGGCGCCGCCAGTATACAAGTCCACCGGCATCCAATATGCTATCTTGTGATCATCGAATGGGGCGCTGTCTTCTCCCGGACTGGTGTAACGCAGGAAATACCAGTTGGAACACATAAAGGTGTCCATGGTGTCTGTTTCCCTGCGCCCTGGCCCACCACATTTCGGGCAGGTAGTATTGACGAACGGTTCGCAGTATTTGAGAGGAGACTCACCCGTGGGCTTGAATTCGGCATCGGGCGGGAGCAATACGGGCAAGTCCTCCTCAGGAACCGGGACCACGCCACACCTGTCACAATAGACCATTGGTATGGGTGCCCCCCAGTACCTCTGCCTCGATATGAGCCAATCTCTGATGCGATAAGTGACGGTGCGCTTCCCCCATCCTTTGTCTTCCAGCAGGTCACATATCGCCTCATAGCCTCGTTCGCTGGACAGGCCGTTGAACTCGCCTGAGTTCACCATCATTCCCTGGCCACTCCATGCCTCCGTCGGCTCTCCTCCTGACCAGTCTGGCGGAGCGATGACAGTCCTGATATCAATGTTGAATTTCCTGGCAAACTCAAAGTCCCTTTCGTCGTGAGCCGGGACTCCCATGACTGCTCCCGTGCCGTAGCTCGGCAGCACGTAGTCGGTAATCCAGATGGGTACTTTCTCCCCATTCAGTCTATTGACCACATAGCTTCCCAAGAAGACTCCCGTTTTCTCCCTCCCCACAGCAGTCCGCTCGTAATCTGCCTGCCGCCGGCACCAGTCCACGTATTCCTCAACTTCGGCTCTCTGCGCTGGCGCGGTCAACTGAGAGACGAGAGGATGCTCCGGTGAAAGCAGGAAGAAAGTCACGCCGAAAATGGTGTCGGGGCGAGTGGTAAATGCTCGTATCTCCTTCTCCGCCACATCCTCATGCTCCAATCCAAAGGAAAGCTCAGCGCCCTCGCTTCTTCCAATCCAGTTTGTTTGCATTGCCTGTATGCGCTCCGGCCAGACTATCCCGCTGAAGTCAAGGAGTTCATCGGCATACTTGGTAATTCTCAAGAACCACTGCTCTAACTCCTTTTTCGTCACCTGTGCGCCGCACCGCTCGCAGTATCCTTCTCCTATTACTTGCTCGTTGGCCAGGACTGTTTGACACCTGGGGCACCAGTTGACCGGTGCTTTCGCTCGGTAGGCCAGCCCAGCATGATACAGCTTCAAGAAAAACCATTCCGTCCAATGGTAGTAGTCAGGCAGACAGCTAACCATCTCGCGGCTCCAGTCGTAGATGGTTCCCATACTCCTGAGTTGCTGGCGCATGTTCTCGACGTTGCCCATCGTCCACTTGTAAGGATGGATACCGCGACTGATGGCTGCGTTCTCCGCGGGCAAGCCAAAAGCATCAAACCCCATCGGGTGAAGCACATTGAACCCCTGCATCCTCTTGAATCTGGCGTGGACGTCGGAGGGCGCCATAGCGTACCAGTGGCCAATGTGAAGAGCTCCTGAGGGATAAGGGAACATGGTCAGTGCATAGAACTTGGGGCGGCTCTTGTCTTCGGTGACCTCATAGATGCGATCAGCGGCCCATTTCTCCTGCCACTTCTTCTCAACTTCTCGGGGAATATATCTCAGCGCCATATTCGTGGAATTTTAGCTCAATCTTGGGCAAATTGGAAGCTTCCCAACTATAATTGGGGTACGGGTCGGCACAAACAATGGAACACGCAAAGATGCTAGACACACATAGAAGCCGCTCAACCTTCGTTCTTGGTCTTTGTTGCTTGCTGGCGGGCTCTGTCGTCGCTTGCGCCGGGCCAGCACCGACGCCTCCGCCTGCCATGGAAGAAGCACAGGAAGTAGTCGATGCGCTGGATACTGACAGACTCCGCGACATCGGCTACACCCAACCCGAGGAAGTAGTCGCGGTCGAGGGGCTCATCGTTAGAACCTACTACGCCAGAGAATCCAAAGGGCAACCGACTTTCCTGGACTTCCATGATCCCTATGAGGGATACTTCACGTGCATGTTCTGGCAGGAAGACAGAGAGACCGGCGAGCCGATCAGGGACAGGTTCGTAGCAGCATTCCCACCCAATCCCGAAACCTATTTTCTCGACAGGAGAGTAATAGTAACAGGCCCGATCGGAATCTATCAGGGGGACCCCGAGATTGTCTTGCACGACCCATCGCAGATTCGCATCGTGGAGTAGAGGGCTCTTTCGAGTCATCCTCGCCCTGGCCTTGGCCTTCATAGCCACGGGCTGCGGCGGCTTTGATGAGAACGCCGCCCTGGTCACCAGGGTTATCGATGGGGATACGATAGAAATCGAAGGCGGGATAAGGGTGAGATACATCGGCATTGATACTCCCGAGACTGACGAGCCTTACTATCTTGAGGCCAGAGAGGCCAATCGTAACCTGGTCAATGGGAGGCACGTTCGCCTGGAGAAAGACATCGAAGACAAAGACAAGTACGGCCGCCTCCTCAGATACGTCTGGGTGGGCGATGTGATGGTCAACGCCGAGCTTGTCAGCTCAGGCTACGCCTATTCTTATTCCTATCCTCCGAACCTCAAGTACCAGGCACAGTTCCTCCTATTGGAGAAGGAAGCACGCGAGCACAAACGTGGATTGTGGAGTGATTAACGTATGGCAAGGGCAGGTCCTTTCGAAAAACACACCGCCGAGTATGAGGACTGGTTCATCAGACATAAGTTCGCCTACCAGTCAGAGCTCGAAGCGATAGGAGAGCTCCTGCCTCGGGGCGAGAAAGGCATTGAAATTGGGGTGGGCAGCGGACGGTTCGCAGCCCCCCTTGCCATCCAACTTGGGCTTGACCCGTCGGCCAAGATGGGGAGAGCCGCGCGACAAAGAGGTGTTGATGTGGTTGGAGGCGTTGCGGAGGCACTCCCTTTCAAAAACTCCACCTTTGACTTTGCCCTGATGGTTACCACCATCTGTTTTGTTGACGACCTGGATTCGTCATTCAGGGAGGCTCACAGGATATTAAGGCCAGATGGCCATTTGATCATTGGTTTCATTGACCGGGCCAGTCCAATCGGACAGTCATACGAGAGACGGAAGGCGGACGATCTCTTCTATCGAGAGGCAACCTTCTATTCTGTAGCAGAGGTCACATCCGTCTTGAGAGAGACGCATTTCAGGGAATTCGTATTCAGCCAGACCATTTTCAAGAATCTGGCAGATATTCACAGCGTTGAACCCGTAGAACGAGGCTACGGGAAAGGCTCCTTTGTGGTGCTCAGAGCCGGGAAATAGCCGGAATTTGCATCCCAACAATAGCGATACGCAGGCTGCATATCTAGTCCTGGTGTCGAAAGGCAGCCCATCACGGTAACAGGTGCGCCTCCGTGCTTCCGCCGCTCAGGCTGCCGATGAGCTTCATGGGGCCGCCGAGACACTGAGGAAAGGCAAAGTGGATGTGATAGCCATGGCATGCCCGGGATACACTTCGGAGATGGAGGCTATCGTCCGCCGAATCACGGGAAGACCGGTAGTGCTGGCCCGCTCCATGATGGGCTATCTGGCAAAGGAGCTGGGTGGCTGAGCAGTGCGGGAAAGCCGTTTTCGTTTCTGTTTCTTGGTTGGAGGCACAAAGCTGCCATGCCCGGCGCGACCGACAATCCTCCCCTGGTGATATACCACATCCC
>JADFUZ010000094.1 GCA_015222295.1 Chloroflexota bacterium
GAGTAGGTTCCGTGCGATACTGGGGCTGCTGATGTTGTTCGGGGTCGTGGTCATGGTGGCTACCACCTTGGGAAGCGTTCACATACATTTCTCGGACTGTCTGGACGTCTTTCTTTCACGGTTGCCTTTCCTCTCTGTTGCATCTTCATGCCCGGAGAACCTTAGCACCATAATCCTGGACATCAGGCTTCCGCGTATCCTTCTGGCGGGGCTGGTAGGGGCGGCTTTGGCGGTGGCCGGAGCCACTTACCAGGGGTTGTTTCGTAATCCGCTGGCTGACCCTTACCTGATTGGCGTCGCCCAAGGAGCTGGACTAGGAGCTACCATTGCTTTTCTTATCCCTTTCACCATTCAGTGGGTGAGTTTTGGAGTTGTCTCTCTGTTTGCCTTTGTCGGTGGCTTGAGCGCTGTTGCTGTCGTCTATTCACTGGCTCGTGTGGGCAAGACTCTGCCAGCAACCACTCTTATTCTTGCCGGGGTGGCCTTGGGTGCTTTCCTGTCTGCCATCACGTGCTACCTGTTGACTATTTGTGGGGAAGAGTTGCACGGGATTCTATTCTGGTTGCTTGGTGGACTCTCCCTGACGAAATGGACCGAAGTATGGACAGTCGTCCCGTGCGTGTTGGCAGGGATTGCAGTTATCTTTCTTCATGCTCGGCCCCTCAATGTGATGCAGCTTGACGAGGAACAGGCTCAACAGCTGGGCATAAATGTGGAGAGGGTCAAGCTCATATTGCTCGGTGCGGCGACGCTGATTACCTCTGCTGCAGTCTGCTTCACTGGCCTCATCGGTTTCGTGGGGATTATCGTGCCTCACGCGGTGAGGCTCATCTGGGGCCCGGACCATCGTTTCTTGCTTCCTTTGTCCACGCTGGTGGGGGGCATATTCCTTATTCTGGCCGACACCCTGGCTCAGACATTGCTTTCTCCCGAAGAGATTCCTGTGGGTGTCATAACCGCTTTTTGTGGAGCTCCTTTCTTTCTGTATCTGCTCCGGAGAAAGAAAAGGCTTGCTTTCTTCTGAAAAGGGTTGTCAACGATGATTGAACTGAGCCGCGTCACCCTGGGGTATGACCACCGGACTGTCTTGAGTGACATAAGCGTAAGGGCAAGAGAGGGCAGGATCGTGGGGCTCATTGGCCCGAACGGTTCGGGAAAATCAACACTTATCAGGGGGATGGCACGGTTGATCAATCTCTTCTCGGGCCATATCTTCATTGATGGGCGAGACCTGACAACCTATAAGAGAGAGGAGATCGCCCGGCTCATCGCTACCGTCCCGCAGAACGCCGTCTTGCCCGAGGCCTTTACTGCTTTCGAGGTGGTGCTCATGGGCAGAACGCCTCACCTGGGACTTCTTCGCGGAGAACGAGAGACGGATAGACGTATAGCATGGCAGGCAATGGAAGCAACGCGGACTGAGTTCCTTGCTGACCGCAGAGTGGGTGAGCTCTCTGGGGGGGAGAGGCAAAGGCTTGTGGTCGCTCGGGCGCTAACGCAGCAGCCGAGCATTCTCCTTCTTGATGAGCCAACAGCACACTTGGACATAAGTCATCAAGTTGAAATCCTGGATCTGATCAAAGGGCTGTCGCTTGATCGGGGCTTGACTGTAGTCATCGCGCTGCACGACCTGAATCTCGCGGCGCAGTATTGTTATTGGCTTGTGATGCTGAGTGAAGGAAGGGTTCATAGTGAGGGACCCCCGGATCAGGTGCTTACGGTCCGCGGTATCAGGGAAGTCTATGGGGCCGAGGTCTGCGTTCAGCCTCACCCGGTAAACAGGTTGCCAATGACAGTCATAACAAGGGGCGAAAGTGGAAAGAGAGACTTGCAGCCTCCGGTAGCGAAATGATGGAAGTTGCGGCCATTATTGTGCTGGCTCTGGCAATAGACGTGTGCCTGGGAGAGCCGCCTGAAATCGTACATCCAGTCGTATGGATGGGAAAAGCAACCTCAATGTTGGAGAGACTGGCGCCCACTGAGGGCGCAAATGCGCAGCGTTTATATGGCACCATTATGGTCTTGCTCACCGTGCTTGCTTTCGTTATGCCCGTTTACTTTCTTCTCCGTTATGTGAGCGGGATTGGGTCAGTGGTTTATGTGATCGCCGGCGGCCTGCTGTTGAAACCGTCGTTTTCGTTCGCAGCACTTCGTAAGGCTGCTCTTGAGATTGAACTTCTTTTGTCCACGGGCAAGATGGAAGGGGCCCGAACTAAGATGCCTGTGTTGGTGAGCCGCGATGTCGATAGGCTCGGGAAGGGCCTGATGGTCTCGGCAACCCTGGAGTCCGTGGCGGAGAACAGCTGTGATAGTGTGGTTGCGCCCCTATTCTTCTTCTTGCTGCTTGGTGTGCCTGGTGCAGTAGCCTATCGCGTAGTCAACACTATGGATGGCATGATCGGGTATCATGGGAAGTATGAGTATCTGGGCAAATTTGCCGCGAAGCTGGATGACCTCTTGAATTTCATCCCGGCCAGGATTTCAGGACTGCTGATGGTGGCGGCCGCCTACCTGTGTGGCAGGAATGGCAGGGATGCGTGGCGCATCATGCATCGAGACCATCGCAAGACCGAGAGTCCGAATGCAGGCTGGCCAATGAGCGCTGTAGCAGGAGCACTTGAGGTTCGGCTGGAAAAGGAGGGATGCTACAGGCTAGGCAACCCCATTAACACTCTCTCCCCTGTGGCCATTAAGCGGGGAGTGATACTGGTAACAGTGTCTGCACTGCTGTGGGTTCTGTGCTGTTCGATCATGGAGGCGACGTTTCTTGTCTTTGCTAGCTAGACCGGAAGTGGCACATGTGACAGACTGCCAGCACGGCGGCATCGACTATGCGGAGTTGGCCGCTATTGGCATTTCCAGTGATGAAATCGTTGATTTCAGTGCAAATCTGAATCCTTTCGGCCCGCCGCCAGAGGTGATGCAAGCGCTGAGCGATGCGAGTCATGGGTCAGACGAAGCAATCTGCCGTTATCCTGACTCGCAGGCTTTCCATCTGAGGCGTTCCCTGGCCAAGGCACTGGGGATCAGAGTGGAGAATATGGTAGTCGGCAACGGCTCCACTGAGCTCATACGCCTGACAGCCCTGGCCTACTTTGGCAAGGGAGACAGGGTTCTAATTGTGGAGCCCACCTTTGGCGAATACGAAGCCGCCTGTCAAATCACGGGCGCGACTGTCATCAGGCAACGTCTGTCAAAGGATAACGATTTCCAGCCGGATGTGGAAGGAACAGTGGAACTCATCAAACAGCATCGTCCCAAGGGCGTCTTCGTTTGCAACCCCAACAACCCCACGGGAAGATACCTTTCACGGGCGGCATTCGAGAGGATCCTGGATGCTGGCGATGATTTGCTCGTGGTTCTGGACGAAGCCTACGTTGGCTTTGTGGACGACGCCTGGTCTTCTCCGAGTTTGGCTTTGCAGTCGTCGTCGGCCAGTAAGAAACGAGGCAATCTTCTCATCCTGCGATCTATGACCAAGGACTACGCCATGGCGGGACTCCGGTTGGGCTATGGCATAGCGAGAGAGGAGATCGCTGACACTCTACGGCGCGTCTGTCCACCATGGAATGTCAACGTCCTGGCGCAGAGAACAGGTATCGCCGCCATAGCTAATGACACGTACCTGAGCCGGTGTCGGAGTGAGCTAAAGCAGGCAAACAGCTATCTTGTTGCCGAGCTTTCCGGACTCGGCTTGGCGCCTCTTCGGTCGGAGGCGAATTTCTTTCTGGTCGACGTCGGGGATGCACGGAAGTTCCGGCGTGAACTACTTGAACGTAGGATACTGGTGCGTGATTGCAGTTCGTTTGGGCTGCCGCAGTACGTTCGCATTGCGCCCCGGACCTTGACTGAGTGCCAGATGCTGGTGGCCAGTATCAGGGAGCTAAGGAATAGATGTGTGAACGGGGGCTAATCCAGGTGTATACCGGTGCCGGCAAGGGCAAGACGACAGCGGCTTTGGGACTCGCACTCAGGGCGGTGGGGCAGGGAATGAAGGTCATCGTCATTCAATTCATCAAGGGTGATCGCAGTTGCGGAGAGCATCGGTTTTGTGCGCGGTACCGCCCGTTTGAATTGGTGCAGCTAAATCCCGGGGATAGCTTTGTCCAGACCCGGGAGGAGCTTCGTGAAACTACTGAGCGGACTCTGGCGTTCGCCCAGAAGACCGTAGTCAGTGGGCAGTATGATGTCGTTATTCTTGACGAAATACTTGTGGCCGTGAGCAAAGGGCTAGTGACTTCAGAAGAAGCGTTGGAGCTAATGGGTAGGAAGGCTCGAAAGACGGAGCTAGTATTGACCGGGCGCGGCGCGACCAAGGAGATCATTGAGAAAGCAGACCTGGTTACCGAAATGGTAGCGATCAAGCATCCATTTGATAGTGGCATTACGGGGCGCAAGGGCATTGAGTACTGAGGGTGGAATGAGCAACAAGTTGTCGAGAGTGTTGAAAGAGATCGGGCCTGTCGATATGGAAGCCATGGAAGAAGCCCGAAATCGTCAGGATGAATTGACCAAGCCACGGGGCAGTCTCGGGCGGCTAGAGGATTTGGCGATCAAGATAGCCGGCATCAAGGGCAGGATGGTTCAGCATTTCGAGCACAAAGTCATTGTGACGATGGCTGCTGATCATGGTGTGGTCCGTGAGGGAGTAGCACTCTATCCTCAGGAGGTCACCAGGCAAATGGTGCTCAACTTCCTCAATGGCGGTGCAGGAATAAACGTTCTTGCTCGCTTTGCCGGTGCTCGAGTTGTCGTTGTTGACATGGGTGTGATTGGCGGATTTGAGCCCCACGTTGGGCTGGTCTGCAAGAGGATAGGTCCTGGCACCAGGGACATGACAGAGGGGGCGGCCATGACGCGGCGCCAGGCGGTGAATGCCATCGTGGCTGGTGTGGAAGTCGTGGAGGCGGAGATAGGTAGGGGGCTTGATATCGTGGGAACTGGGGACATGGGTATTGGGAATACTACGGCCAGCAGCGCCATACTTGCTGCCGTCACGGGTGAGGCGGTTCAAAAGGTGACTGGCCGGGGAACGGGCTTGGCTGATGACCAGCTGGTGCACAAGGCTAGAATGATCAAGAAGGCTTTGGAGACCAACGTGCCGGATCCTGATGACCCGATTGATATCTTGGCTAAGGTGGGCGGTTTCGAGATCGGTGGTTTGGCAGGCGTCATGCTAGGAGCGGCGGCACATCATGTTCCTGTAGTGATCGATGGCTTTGTATCAGGGGCTGCAGCACTGATTGCTACTAAGCTGTCCCCCGGGCTGACGGACTATCTTGTTGCCGGTCACCTTTCTGCTGAAAGCGGCCACAGAACACTCTTGGAGTATCTGGGATTGGACCCACTTCTGACCCTGGAAATGCGTCTCGGTGAGGGGACGGGGGCAGCGCTGGGGATCGCAATTGTGGAGGCGGCGGTGAGGAGCATGGCGGAAATGGCTACGTTTGCTGAGGCTGGTGTTTCCACGATTGAGAATGAGGGTGATTGTTGAGATTCTGGGCGGCTTGGCAATTCCTCACCATAATACCTGCTCCACGGCGTCGGGAGTTTGTGACCCAAGAGTTGGGGAAGTCGGTTGCTTTCTTCCCTGTAATTGGCCTCGTGCTGGGCCTCGTGCTATTGGGGCTTGACCGTTTGATGGCGTTGTTTCTGCCTTCGTTTCTGATCAACATCCTGCTGGTTGCGGCTCTCGCTATTCTCACAGGGGCGCTACACCTGGATGGGTTCATTGATACTTGCGACGGGCTGGCTGCGAAGAAATCAACGCAGGCTAGGTTGAAGGTGATGGGTGATAGCCGCGTGGGCGGATTCGGCGTTGTCGGGGGAAGCTGTCTGATTCTGTGCAAGTTTGCCTCACTGGTCGCTTTACCGCAGGCGCTGCGAGGAACTGCGCTGGTTCTCATGCCTGTCTTGAGTCGCTGGGGGATGGTCGGGGTCATCTCCTTGTTCAGCGCCGCTAAGAAGCAGGGGATGGGATGGCTTTTGAAGCGAGAGGTGAATTGGAAAGAGACCACTGTAGCAACGGTCTTTTCGGTGAGTGTAACGCTGGCTTTTCTGGGATGGTGGGGAGCACCAGTATTGGGTGGACTTTGCCTCGTTGTGCTAGGGGCGGCAAAATCGCTTTGTCACATATTCGGGGGACTCACAGGTGACATGTATGGAGCAATATGCGAGTTCGCTGAGGTAGCTGTGCTTATTCTATTCGTCACAGTTGGTGGATTGGGAGGGAGCGGTTGCCTGGGCTCGGTTCTCCTGTGAGCATGGCAGCCCGCGTCAACGGCGAGCGAATTCGCTGGCGTTGGACGGTGGAAAACATGGTAAGAGGTTATGGGAGGGGGCAATCCTATGGCTAAGAGCTTGATGCTCATCTTGGGCGGGGTGCGCAGTGGCAAGAGCACTCTCGCCCAGCGAAAGGGCGAGGAACTGGGAGGGAAAGTGCTTTTTGTGGCCACAGGGGAGGCTCTTGACGAGGAGATGGCCTGGCGCATTCAAGAACACAGGAGAAAACGTCCTAAGAGTTGGCGGACTCTGGAAGTGAGCATGAATGTGGGTCGGAAGTTGGGAGAACAGGCTGGGGATTCGGACGTGGTTATCCTCGATTGCGTGACCCTGCTCGTTTCCAACATTACTATGCACCTCGCGGGCTTGACCGTGGAGAGCATTGCGCCTCGCGTGACTGCGAACCGCGTGACGAATGTGGAACAAACAGAGGCTGCCAGGGCAGAAAAGCTGGTCATGAGCGAAATGCAGGAGCTAATCACGTTTATCACCGAGTATGTGGGCACCTTTATAGTGATTTCTAACGAAGTGGGTCTGGGCCTGGTGCCTGATAACCCGCTGGGACGACTCTACCGAGACCTGCTCGGCAAAGCCAATCAGCTTCTGGCGCACCACGCTCACGAGGTCTATTTTATGGCTGCCGGCATTCCCGTGAAGATAAAGGGCTAGTTTTCCAGAGAACGCCCACGCTATCCCAGGTCCGGTTCTGGCATTGGGGTTGGCAGACCCGCTCTCAATGGCGTTCTTAAACGTGGCCCCAATCTCATGTTGAACCTATCTCCCGCGATGCTGTTCTAGGTTCTCCTTCGAACGTCATTCAGAACGAAGTGAAGACCCCTAGGGGCACCGATCTAGAGGCGTCGAAAAGCCACAGACCCGGCAATGCCCTCTGCCGACGGCGGCCCCACAGAGAGGGCACTTCTCCTCTCCGCTGCTGGCTTGTGGTATTTCTCCCACGACCTCATCATATATACGGAAATAGTAGCAATGTTCCTTGTTCATGAATCTTATGCCGGTCTCTTTCGCCGTGGCCTTGAATTCTGCGTCTGAGATCGTGTTCCCTATGACGCTGCGAAGATTGGTGGAGCCAGAGCCATATTCTATGGCCTCTTTCTCCCTCCACAATATCTCAGGCGGCAGAAGCCCCTCGAAGCTCTTCCTTAGAATGTGCTTGCCAATTCCTTCCTTGACCTTGAGTTCCGGGCTTAGGCCCAGGGCGAAACGAACGA
This sequence comes from Chloroflexota bacterium, assembly GCA_015222295.1. Taxonomy (GTDB): domain Bacteria; phylum Chloroflexota; class Dehalococcoidia; order GIF9; family AB-539-J10; genus JADFUZ01. The sequence goes on from JADFUZ010000094.1 coordinate 7,512, forward strand.
AATCGCCATCAAGAAATGGCTGTTTCGCTTCAACGCCGAAGGCGTTACCGAGTTGGCTGGCCGAGAAAAACCAGTTCCGGGACAGGTGTTCGATGTATCTTTGCAGGGCGCTGCGGGAAAGGGATGTCATATAGGAATAGCCTGCGAAGAGCTCATCGCTCCCGTCACCAGTCATCACCGAGCGGATTTTGGTTTCGTGAGCCAGTCTAAGAGCAAAGTACAAGGAAAGGTCGTTGGGTAAAGCAAGGTCGAAGGTTTTCAATATGCGTATGACGTCGGGAAGCGCGGTGAGCGCCTCTTCGACACTGAATTCCACTATCCGATGCTCTATCCCTAGAAAAAGGGCCATTTTACTGGAGTGGATGAGGTCTGATGCGTGAGAGCCTCGCAGCGCAGCCGTGAAGGCCACGCTCGGTCTGGCGATGAGAGCTAGAATGCTTGTGTCGAGCCCGCCTGAAAGGAGTACGCCATCGGCTCTGTTCCTTTTGGCGGCTTCCTCAAGCTTTGTCCTTAGTTCCTCGCAAATTGTCATACGTGCCCCGGGATCCTTCGTGTCTTATCTTAGCACTTGCGCCCGAAAATCCCGATGTTCGGCAATTCGATGGTGTTTTTGACTGGTGCTGTCCTGTCTGCTAGCATAGAACTGCCGGGCAAGGATGAGGTGCACCTGTCTGGCGAGGAGGGAAGGCATGGCGCAGAAGCAAGCCTGGTTGTGCCAATGGTTTTTCCCCGATTTGGGCTCTCCACCAGTGGGGGGAGAGCGTGAAGCCTGGTAGCTGATGTGCGTTGGTGGAGAGCAATCGGAAGCCCCGAGCTCTTCGTGTGGTAAGTGACGCTCTTTGAATTGGGGCAGCAGTTACTCAGCCTGAAGCTGAACTGGAAGAGTAGGGGTTACAGGTAACCTAATAGCGCGTACCGAGGAGCGAGCTCTGGAGTTGGGGCTCGCTCCTCTTGTTGTCAGCGAGGTGCTCGGCTTCTTCTATTTTGGTGCTTACCTAAGCAGGTGAATGACGAAGTTCACGGCGATGGTGAGCAGAATGCTGACTAGAAGGCAGGTCCCTAGGGGAAGGAAAAGATGAAGGCCTCCCTTGTGCACGGTTATGTCGCCGGGTAGACTTCGCAAGAAGGGAATTCGCTGCCAGAAGAGCAATAGGAGGCCGAAGAGGCTGAGGAAAGCTCCGACCAGAATTAGAATCTTGCCCGTGCCCTGAAACCACATGATGACGTGCTCAATGCTAATTGTAGCTGATAGCGCTATCTTTAGCATAACCGTGCCTAGTATAATGGCGCGCCGGAGAGACGCGGAATACAGTTGCCTCACGTGGCAGAGAGGCGACAGTGGGCATCGCACGCGGAACTCCGATCGATAGAGAGATTGCCGGCCCGGACGAACCAGAGTGGACAGGGTACTGTGGCGTTGGAGTAGTGGTTCGCTGAGCCGGTAGCGAGCGATGGCATAGCCGTTTCGTCGTCTCGACGCTCCGGATTCAACCTGTTGGCTCAAAGCGCCTGAGTGCTGTAGCGACAGCAGATTCATCTGCAGCTGACACCAATGAAAGGTACGCGCAGTAGCGTTGCCAAGCTAGAGTGGCCGGAGGCCATGCAGAAGTCGAGCCGCCGGCGCTGGGCCATCTGGACGGCGGGCGTTCTGGCGCATACAGTGGGCACATTTCACCGGGCGGCGATGGCTCCTATGGCCGACCGGGTCATGGCTGATTTTGGTATCAGCGCGGCCGTTTTTGGCAGCTTGGGTGCGGCCTATTTCTACGTCTATGCTGCTATGCAGCTGCCTTCAGGCACGCTCGCCGACACAATAGGCCCGCGCAAGACGATTACCGGCGGGCTGCTTCTGTCAACGCTGGGCTCCGTGATCATGGGCGTTGCTCCCTCGTTCGCTATTGTGTATACGGGACGGCTTGTGGTAAGCCTTGGTGTCTCCATAGTGTGGCTCAGCGTTGTGAAGTTGATCATGGGCTGGTTCCGTTCGCGGGAGCTGGCGACCATGACTGGTCTTTCCATTTCGGTGGCGAACCTGGGCCAGTTAGCTGCGGCTACTCCTTTGGCCCTCCTGGTTATTTGGGTAGGCTGGCGAATGTCATTTGTGGGCGTCGCGGCCCTCAGCCTTGCCCTGGCTGTCGTGAACTGGTTCACCATCCAGGGCAGTGCTGCTCAAGCTGGTCCGTCCATGGGAGTCGGCTTGAATCAACGGAGGAATGCCCGAGCTGGTCTCGCACGCGATTCTCTGGGCCTGAGTCTGGTACGAAGGTTCGGTGTTGTCTTCGGCAATGGGCAGTTCTGGGTGTTGTCCCTCGTGGGGCTGGGAACATATGGGGCCTATTCTACCTTGCTTCACCATTGGGGCGTGCTCTATTTGATGCAGACACAGGGGGTGGCGCGGGATTTCGCCGGCAACTTCCTGCTCGTGTCCACCATTGGCCTGATGCTGGGTGCGCCACTGCTAGGTTTTCTGTCCGATCGAATATTCAAGAAGCGACGGTTTCCTCTGATATTGTTCACTGCTCTGTCCCTGATATCTTTTCTGCTGCTGGCCCTGTGGAATGGTGGGAGACCTCCTCTCGAAACGCTGTATCCGCTGTGCTTTGTCATGGGGCTTACGACGGGTACTGTATTCATCACCTTCGCCTGTGTGGGAGACATTGCTCAACCTTCCGTTCGGGGTGTGGCTACCGGCCTGGTCAACACGGGTGGCTTTGTCGGTGCCGCGGTTGGCCAGGTGGTTTTCGGCCATATCCTGGATCTAGGGTGGGAGGGCGAAATGGCGGAGGGGGCACGCGTCTATCCTGCGGCAGCCTTTCAGCATGGCCTCTTGCTGTGTTGCATTCTGGCTGGCTTGGGTCTTGTTGCCGCCTTGCTCGTCAAGGAAACTCACTGCCGTGAAAGCTATGGCGCAGAGACATAATTGTGACTGTCGCAGCGGTCTCGAGTCTTGGCTTTGAGCTCTCTCCTCGGGTTAGAGCGAAGTGGGCTTCCGGTGCCGAATTGGGTCTGCGGCGCCAACTGGAGCTAGCTTATCGCTGTGCCCGGGGGGTTGAGGTTTGAGGGTCGGCGTTTCGTGAGCTATTGTAGAGCAGGGAGAACAAAGCTATAGTAGGTGTTGTGCGAGGAGAGAGTGCAGGTTGGTATTTCCCATGACAGAGATCATCCTGGCTAGACACGGGGAAACTGAGTGGAATGTGGGCGTGAGATATCGGGGAAGAATTGATGTGAATCTGAACGAACTGGGCGTGAAACAGGGGAAACTGCTGGGCGTGCACTTGAGCCGTCTCAAGATCGCCGCCATCTATTCCAGCCCGCTAAACCGAGCACTGGATACAGGAAACATTCTGGCCAGATATCAACACGTTGATGTACAGGTGACCGATGGTCTCGTGGACTTTGATTATGGAGAATGGCAAGGACTGTCGGACCTTGCCGTAAGGAAGTTATATCCCGCCCTTCACCGTGAGTGGCTTGCTAGTCCGCACCTGGTGACAATGCCCGGAGGTGAGAGTCTCACTGACGTGAGGGAAAGGGCTGTTGGAGTGGTCAAAGACGTGGTTTGGAGGCATAGCGGGAGCGTGGCATTGGTATCGCATCGGGTAGTGAACAAGGTTCTGATATGCTCTTTGCTGGGGCTGGACAACTCGCGCTTCTGGGATATCAGGATGGATGTGGGTGCAATTACGACTTTCGAGTATGTGAAAGGCCGTTTCATCCTGACAAAACATAATGACAGTTCATATCTGGGAGCTACGCGAAACCCCCTGTCTGACTTCTGAGAAGGAAACGCTTACGCGATAGCAGGTTTCAGGTGTTGAACCACCCGGAACTGCTTGTGTCAACCGAGTGTCCTTCATGGACTACATGGATCACCAGTCGGGTGTGTCTGCCTGCGGGCACGTCCAGGTACATCGCGACCGTTACGGGTTGGCCTGCTTTCAGATCGAATACCCCGCTTCTCACAGAATTCCAAATACGACTATGGCCTGCATCGAAGCCAGCTAGTACGTAATTGTCATTCAATGCAGCAGTACCCACATTCTCCACTGTGATTGTCAACCTGTACTCTCGCTCCTTTGCTGTAGCTTCCCAAGTATGAGTTATGACAGGCATTGGTGCGATATCGTAGATGTAGGCAGGTTGACTCCTGTACTCGTCCGGCACAACCCCGATCCTGCCGGCCTCTCCGGTCGTCTCCAGATAGAAGTACCTCTTTCCATTGTGTGTGTAGTATGTGCCGCAAAAGCCGTGGCTTTCCAATACCCCGGTTGCTATGTGGGTTGTCAGGTCAACAAGTACGATGTCGTAGCCCATGATATGCATTATCTTTGCCAGCAGTATTGAGGTGTCCTCGCAGTCGCCACCTTCGTCGACCAGCGTTTCGATAGGGTATCTGGGATATTCGTCAGAACCGGTCGTCTCCACGTCTGACGTATAGGCAAGCTGCTGCACGAAAGACGCGGCAAAGTGTATGGTGTCGCATTCATCAAGGTGTGCTCTTCGCGCCTCCTCCTCGAGCTTGCTTGCCAGCTTGGCCGTGTAGAGAGTGTCTTTCTGGTCCGTAACGTAGACGGAGTAGTCTTTGGTCGGAGGTCTGGGTTTCGCCTTGTAGTAATCGTACAGCGTTTGGGGAATCTGTATCTCCCATGTCCATTCGTAGTCGCCGCACGGCCAGTAGGACCACGTGAAGTGTTTGGTGATCAATTGGCTGGACTCAGAGACTTCTGAGGTCGGGTCGGCAAACGAGATTACTGGCGGCGGAAGAGGTTCCAACGACTGTGGTATCGCACACCCTGCTTGAGCTGCTGACAGAGCCAGCAGGGATACTACTGGGATCAACCGCTCAATGCAGTGTGCTGCTGTGTTCTGTCGGGCTCTGCCGATTTCGCCCTCCGGTTTTGGGTTGCAAGGTTCCTGGATTGTGGGCAGATTCTCTTCTCCCCAAGGCCTTGTGGGCTGTAGCGCGCCTAGAGGGATTCGAACCCACGACCCCCGGTTCCGAAGACCGGTGCTCTTGTCCGCTGAGCTATAGGCGCAAGGGTGAACGGTGGGATTTGAACCCACGATCTCCAGGGCCACAACCTGGCGCCTTAAACCACTAGGCTACGCTCACCACGAACAAGATGTATTATACTCGTGATTGCTGGCGCTTTCAATCCTGGCGTTCGAGCTAGACGAGCCCCATGTCCTGGGCGATGGCTTCCAGGTAGGAACTAGATTGGTCATAACCGACTTCGACAGGTCTAGCGCGTGTGGTGTAGAAGTGCAGTTCGTGTTCCATGCTCACTCCCATGGCTCCATGGATTTGGTGGGCTAGATTGAGAACACGTGGTGAGACTTCGTTTATCCACGACTTGGCTAGTGCCGTCTCCTTGGCACAGGCAAGACCTTCGCTCAGCATCCAAGCTGCCTGGTACGCACAGAGCCTTGCACCTTCCACGCAGGTGTACATGTCAGCACAATAGTGCTGTATCACCTGGAAGCTGCCAATGGGACGGTCAAACTGTTTCCTGTCTTTGGCGTAAGCAATGGTATCCTCCATGACCCACTGAAGATTGCCCACCATTTCACAGCACTTGGCTATGTTGGCTCCTTGCACTATGCTTTGTACCAGAGGCCATCCTTGGTCGGGTTGCCCCAATACGTTTTCCCTGGGCACTCGCACCTGGTCAAAGACTACCTCGTAAAGCTGGTCGTGCGCCATAGTCTTCAGGACCGTGCAGGCTATTCCGGGGCTAGTGGCATCCACTATTAATACGGTGACTCCCTCTTGCTGCCTGCTGGTCCTGGCCACGCACAAGAGGTAGTCAGCAACTCTAGCGTAGGGCACGAACAATTTGCTTCCGCTGATCACGTAAGCATTTCCGTCGCGGGTAGCCTCAACGGTGATGGCGTCGGGGTCATGTCCTAGCTCGGGCTCAAGCAGTGCCAGGCTGAAGATGGTCTTGCCGCTGACTATGTCAGGCAGATATTCCCCCTTCTGCTTGTCAGTGCCAGCGTTCATGATGGGCAGCCCAGCCAGAACGACGGTGGGAAAGAAGGGCGCCGGTACACAGGCACGTCCCATTTCTTCCGACAGTACCGCGAGGTCAAGAAAGCTCATGCCGCTGCCTCCGTACGCTTCGGGAAATACGAGGCCTGTCCATCCCAGAGCTGCCATTTCCTCCCATAGCTCTGGCGAGTAGCCCCTATCATCCTGCTCCATTAGCTTGACAAAGCTCTTGGGGCATCTTTCCTCGAGGAAATCACGTGCCGCCTTCTTGAGCATCTCCTGTTCTTCGGAAAGCGCTAGGTTCACTCTATCCTCCTGGTTAACCTGGACTTCTATCCCTAGCTGGTAGGCAGCCCCAGGCCTCTTGTGGCTATGATGTTTTTCAAGATCTCTCTGCTGCCTGCCTGAAGGCTATAGCCCTTTGAAGCCAAATATGAGTGAGATGCCAGACCCTCAAAGGGGACAAATTTCGAATCACCAAGGAGCAATCCGTATGGGCCGAGGATGTCCATGGCGGTGTTGGCCAGACGCTGTTCAAAAGCAGTGGCGTAGGATTTGGACATGGCAGCCTCCACTGTCGGAGGACGTCCTGCATCCATGACTGCCGCAACCTTGTACATAAGAAGCCTGCCCACTTCGAACTCAACCTGGAGCTGCGCGAGCTTATGGCGAATCCTAGTATCCTGCGACAATGTTCGGCCATTCCGCTTTGTCTCTTTGATGAACGTGACGAGAGCATCGAAGAGAGGATAGTTGCCCATCAGCCTTTCCATTCCGCCTCTCTCATACGCAAGCTGCTCAACAACGTGGTAGAAACCCGTGTTCTTCTGTCCTATCAAGTACTTCTTGGGGACTCGGACGTTATCAAAGAAAAGATCATTCCAGGCCTCCGTGCCCGTGATGTCTATCATGGGAATACGAGAAATCCCAGGAAGATCCATGGGAACGATGAACTCGCTTATGCCCCTGTGTTTGGGTGCATCTGAGTCGGTCCTCGCGAACAAGTTGACATAGTTGATGAATGAAGCGCCGCTGGTCCACGTCTTCTGCCCGTTAACTACGTAGACTTCATCCTCCTCAGTGGCTCTCATCTTGAGGGAAGCGAGGTCCGAACCGGATTCCGGCTCACTCATCCCCAGCCCTACATAGATGTCCCCTCTTACAATCTTGGGTAGGAACTCTCGTTTTTGTTCCTCCGACCCGTAGCTGAGGATTGAGCCACCTATTTGCCGGTCGCTGAACCAGTGACAGGCGGCTGGTGCGCCGTAGCGCAGCATTTCCTCCGTGACTATCAGGCGATCCAGGAAGCTGCGTTCATGACCGCCGTACTCGCGAGGCCAGGTCAAGCCTATCCAGCCTCTCTGTGCCACCCTCTTAGTAAATGCTGGATTATGGCCCTGTATCCAGGCATCGCAACTTGGCTTCCATAGCCTCCTTCCTACCTCATCTTCCAGGAAGTCGCGTACTTCTTGCCTTAGCCTTTTCTGCTCTTGAGTAAAGCTAAAATCCATTCCCGTCCACCTAGAGATTGATGTTCGAGTATTTCCTCCTGGGCCTTGTCGCCTTTTTCTTTTCCAGGATACCCAGGGCGTTGTTCAGGCATTTCCTTGTATCATGCGGCATTATGATGTCGTCGATATAGCCTCGCTCGGCGGCCGGGTACGGGTTCTCGTACAGTTCTGAGTATTCCTTTGTCTTCTTTGCCCTTTCTTCTTCGGGGTTCTCGGCCTCCCTTATCTCTCTGGCAAATATTACGCTCGCAGCGGTGTCAGCCCCAACGATGGAAACCCTTGCCGTAGGCCACGCAAAAACGAAATCGGCACCAATAGACTTGTCCAGCATCCCGTAGTGAGCGCCAGCGTAGGATTTCCTAATCACTACGGAAACCAGCGGCACCGTGGCATCAGCCCACGAATACAGCAGCTTGGCACCGTGCCGCAGTATGCCTGCCCAGTCTTGCTGGGACCCTATCATGTAGCCTGGGCAATCTGTGAGGGAAATGAGGGGGATGTTGAAAAGGTCGCAGAATCTTATGAAC
>JADFUZ010000015.1 GCA_015222295.1 Chloroflexota bacterium
AGTGCCCAGGTAATTGCCGATGTGCTGGCTGCCCGTAGGGCGAAATCCTGTAAAAACGCGCCTAGCCATCTTGTTTTCTGCGAAAGTCTAGCACATGCCGACACTGTACTGGTAGCCTGTCCTGTCTCCCAGTCACAATCTCGGACCTTCAAGCAGACTGCCCCAAGCCTCACACGAACAAGCCGCCTTTGGCACGTCCCGACCCAGCATCCCCAGCAAACACAGTTCGGTTAATTTCCGTCCAGTGAGGGCTGGAACGAGATGCCGTAGCAGTATCCAAAAACAGAAGCACTTATTCTCCTCAGGCTATGGGGAGGCTGGCCTGAGACCCTTCGACGATTGTCTCTTTGGCCGCGCCGACAAAACCTACGAAGAGCGGGTGAGGACGGTCAGGGCGAGACCTGAACTCAGGGTGAAACTGGCAAGCTACCATCCATGGATGGTCCTTCAGCTCAGTGATCTCCACCAGGCTCCCGTCCGGCGACAGTCCGCTGACCACGATCCCCGCCTCTTCCAGTGGCTGGCGAAAAGCGTTGTTGAATTCAAACCGGTGGCGATGTCGCTCGTACACTACTACACAGCCATAAGCCCTAGCGGCTCTCGTTCCAGGCACCAGGTGGCAGGGGTACCCACCCAGCCGCATGGTGCCGCCTTTTTGATCAATACCTCGTTGTCCGGGGAGCAAGTCGATCACCGGGTAAGCAGCATCAGGAGCGAACTCAGTGGAGTTGACGTCTTGGCTGCGGAACACGTGGCGCCCAAACTCAATGACCATGACCTGCATCCCAAGGCATAGCCCGAGATATGGAATCTTGCTTTCCCGAGCATACGTTGCTGCTCTTATCATGCCTTCTATCCCTCTCATGCCAAACCCACCAGGGACTATCACTCCCTGTACCGAGCGAAGTAGCGCCTCACTGCCATCTCTCTCCAGGTCCTCAGAATGAACCCACACGAGATTGATGCTTCTGTTATGAAACAGGCCTGCGTGCTGCAGCGCTTCCCGAACCGAAAGGTATGTATCCTGCAGCTCTACGTACTTCCCGACCAGGGCCACATTGACCGGCTCACGGGGGCTCTTGATGCGGCTAACCAGTTCCTGCCACTGATCCAAGTTCGCCTGTTCCGTGTGAAGACGGAGCTTCTCCACAATAAGCTTTCCCAACCCCTCCGTCTCAAGTACCAGCGGTACCTCATAAATGGTGGAGACCGTGGGCAACCCGATCACTGCCTCCCGGTCAACATCACAGAATAGGGATATCTTGTCCTTTATCCCCTCTGATATCGGTTGGTCACCACGGCAGATAACGACATCAGGCTGGATACCCATGCTCCTCAACTCGTTCACACTGTGCTGGGTTGGCTTGGTCTTGAGCTCCTGGGTAGAACTGAGATAAGGCAGAAAGGCAACATGGACATAGAGCACACTATCACGCCCAACATCATTGCGCATCTGCCTGATAGCCTCGAGGAAAGGTCGCCCCTCAATGTCACCCACAGTGCCCCCAATCTCCGCTACAACTACGTCAGCGCCGGTCCTCTCGGCCAACCTGGTAAACGTCGCCTTTATCTCATCCGTAACGTGCGGTATGACTTGCATAACCCCGCCAGGAGCCCCACCATGCCTCTCTCTAGCGATAACAGCACCATAGATCTTGCCCGAGGTAGCATTGGCCTCAGCAGTCAGGTCAACTCCTATGAAACGCTCGTAGTGGCCCAAATCCAGGTCAGTCTCAGCCCCATCCTGGGTGACAAAGACCTCCCCGTGCTGATACGGGGACATCGTTCCTGGATCAACATTGAGATACGGGTCGAGCTTCTGAACTGCAACGCGAATCTGGCGACTCTTCAACAGGGTGCCGATTGAAGCGACAGTGATTCCCTTGCCAACCGAACTGACAACGCCTCCCGTGACAAATATGTATTTCGACATTTGCGAACCCAAACGACAAACAGACAGATGGTTTGTCTCGATTATAGGGAGTCACACACCAAGCGTCAAGGCAACGTGCGGTCAACATGCCGACCCCGGCCATCGAAGCTGCCACAGACCAGACCGTGCTTATTCCACCCGCCACCATTGACGCGCCGCTCTTCTCCACCAAGATATTTCTGTAGCAACCGGCAGGAGAGTCACCGGAGAAGTTGAAAGAATACTAGCGCGGTGGTATCATAGGGCGGAAATAGGTTACCGTATGCCGTGCAGAATGCCAGCGAAGTGGTCAGTCACATATGTCTATTTCTCGAAGAGCCGTGGAGTGAAAGACTCTAGTCCGGAAACGATGCGCAGCAGGCTGCCGAACCGGGGTGCACTGCCGCCGAGACTTCGCCGAGGCCGTCTCGAGTTTCTGAGGGACGACGATGCTGGAGATAGGTGCTAGAGACAATCGGGAAGACTCCGATACGCAAAGCAAAGACATCCGAGTTCGAGAGCAATACTGGTAGAAGAATGAAGAAACCAAGGAGGAAAAGCGAATGAACCTGCAACGACCAAACTCGAATGATGCCACCAGATCCACCAACCGTTCCAAGAGCGTTGTGCCCATGAGTGGCCTGTGCACCCGCTGTGTTGATGGTTGCACGGGTAATTGCGAGGTGTTCAAGGCAAGCTTCCGCAGCCGAGAGGTAATATACCCCGGACCATTCGGTGAGGTCACTGTCGGAGGCGACAAGGACTATCCCGTTGACTATTCTCATCTCAATATCCAGGGATATGCCTCAGGGGCCAAGGGACTACCCCCTGGCGTTGCCGCGAACCCCGACACGGCCATTTTTCCGGCTGTGAACACGGAGACAGAATATGGCAGGGACATCAAGGTCAAGATGAAGATTCCCATATTTACCGGCGCTCTAGGCTCCACAGAGATAGCACGCAAGAACTGGGAGCACTTTGCCATCGGTGCTGCCATCAGCGGGTTCACGCTGGTCTGTGGCGAAAACGTCTGCGGCATCGACCCGCAGCTTGAGCTTGACTCAAATGGCAAAGTCGTGTCGGCACCAGATATGGACCGGCGAATCGGGACTTATCGACGCTATCACCAGGGATACGGCGAAATCCTGGTTCAGATGAATGTGGAGGACACCCGATTGGGCGTTGCTGAATACATCAGCAGCAAACATGGCCTGGACACTATAGAATTGAAATGGGGGCAGGGTGCGAAGTGTATCGGCGGAGAAATCAAGGTAGACAACCTGGAACGTGCACTGGAACTGCAGAAACGCGGCTACATCATAACGCCTGATCCTGAAAGCCCGATTAGCCAGTTAGCTTTTGAGGATGGCTCTCTCAAGGAGTTTGAACGCCACAGCCGTGTTGGCTTTGTCGATGAAGAGGGGTTCTACGAAGAAGTCCAGCGCCTGAGGAACCTGGGATTCAAACGGATTACTTTGAAAACGGGTGCCTACAGCCTGCGTGAGCTGGCCATGGCCATCAAGTGGGGATCGAACGCCAAGGTCGACGTGGTGACGATAGACGGTGCCCCGGGTGGTACTGGCATGAGCCCCTGGCGAATGATGGAGGAATGGGGAATGCCAAGTCTCTATTTGCACGCTGCTGCCTACGAGTTCTGCAGAAAGCTGGCCGACAAAGGAGAGCGAGTACCCGACATAGCTTTTGCTGGTGGATTCAGCAGCGAGGACGGCGTGTTCAAGGCACTCGCCCTTGGGGCACCTTTCGTCAAGGCGGTATGCATGGGGCGAGCTCTAATGATCCCCGGGATAGTGGGCAAGAATATCCAGCAGTGGCTCAGGGATGGGAAGTTGCCAAATACCGTCGGGCAGTTCGGCTCAACGCCAGAAGAGATATTCGTCTGCTACGAAGACGTCAAGGACATAGTGGGCGCCGACGAGATGAAGCACATTCCTCTGGGTGCCGTGGGGATCTACAGCTACGGCGAGAAAATAAGAGTGGGACTGCAACAGCTGATGGCAGGCGCGAGATGTTTTTCCCTGCCTGCAATTAGCCGGCGTGATCTGATGTCCTTGACCGAAGAATGCGCCAATGTCACTGGAATACCCTACGTGATGAACGCCTACAGGGAGGAGGCGATGCAAATCCTGCAGGGTTAGACCCGCGCATAGGGAACACCGCGCCGTCTTGAGAGTCTAGGCCCACAACAGTCGAGACAGCGCTGCTGGCATCTTTCAGATTCCTGGCTCTCCTTCCGAAGAGGAATGAGACTCTGTCAGTGGAAATCGAGGATGGCACCCGACATGAAAATCGGAGTTTTGGCCTTACAGGGCGCTTTCATAGAGCATGTTGCTGTTCTGCGCCAACTGGGAGCAGAAGCCACAGCTGTGCGCTTGCCTGATCAACTCGGCAAATTGGGTGGGCTCATCATACCAGGCGGTGAAAGTACCACGATTCTCAAGCTAATGCAGAGTTTCCACCTCATCCTGCCTCTGAGAAAGCTAGCCCAAGCAGGGCTTCCTATTCTGGGAACGTGTGCCGGGGCCATCTGCCTCGCCAGGGAGGTTCTTGACCCCGAAATGAATACTCTGGCCGTCATGGACATAGCAGTCAGGCGGAATGCCTTTGGCAGACAGATAGACAGCTTTGAGATGGGACTACCAATCCCGGCCCTCGGAGATGAGCCATTCCCTGCCGTTTTCATTCGTGCCCCAGTTATTGAGAGAGCAGGTCCGCAAGTTGAGATTCTGGCCAGGCTGCCTAGCGGTGTTCCCGTCGCTTGCAGGCAGGGAAAGCTGATAGCCGCTGCTTTTCATCCCGAGTTAACCGATGATCTCAGATTGCACAGCTATTTCCTGCAGATGGTTTCCTCCAGCGACCGAAGGGGGTTGCACGGGACAGTTCGCCACTCAGCCCCTGGGACGCAGATGGTATAATTGCTTCAGGATAACTCAGGAAGTCAACAAGGGAGTCGAATCGTGCAAAACGCCAACTGGGACGCAGAGAGGAAGATGATAGCCATCCTCAAGGTCCTGAGCGAATCCCCTGAACCACTGGGGTCAATCACGATTGCTCGCAATCTTGAGCACCACGGCGTTTTCCTGAGCGAGAGAGGAGTGAGATACCACCTGCGAATAACCGACGAACGAGGATACACTGAGCCCCTGGGTCGTGATGGCAGAATGATCACGTCGCAGGGGCACGAGGAACTCAGGGTGGCACTAGCACCAGAGCAGGTTGGTTTCGTAATCGACAGGCTTGATCTGCTGGCCTTCCAGACCACTTTTGACCCCCAACAACGATCCGGCCAGATTCCCATAAACACCTCTCTCTTTCACGAGCAGGATTTCCCTGAGGCGTTGGCAGCAATGAGGGACGCGTTCAAGTCTGGCATCTGCGTCAGTGAACTGGTGGCTGTAGCGTCTCAAGGAGAGAAACTCGGTTCCGTAGTCGTCCCAAAGGATAAGATTGGCTTGGCTACGGTTTGCAGTGTAGTGGTAAACGGCACCCTTCTGAGGGCCTCTGTACCCGTAGAACCCAAGTTCGGCGGGGTGCTTGAAATCAGACACTCGAAGCCAAGACGTTTTATCGCCATAATCAACTACGCTGGCACATCCCTCGACCCGTCCGAGCAGTACATTCGCGCCAGAATGACCAATGTCGGCGAAGCTGCCAGGACGGGCAATGGTAGGATACTAGCGAATTTCCGTGAAATACTGGCTCCGTCAAGAGCAATTGTTGAGGAACGAACTGCCATGCTCAGGGAGGCTGGGATCAACGGAGTCTATGTTCTGGGCAATACGAGTGAACCGATCTGTCAGATTGCCGTGGGCACAAACAGAATAGGTATGGTGTTGCTCGGGGGACTGAACCCCGTAGCAGCAGCAGTTGAGGCAGGCATAGAGGTTGAAAACGTAGCCGAAAGCGGGCTTGTCGATTTTGCGCGGCTACGCAGCTTCTGGGAGCTTCAGGACAAATAGGCAACGCTGCTGGTGAGTCCGCAAGACTCCGGTGCGGCAACGAAGCAGAAACTAGCGAAGGCTGCCGTTGTCTTCGGAGAGATGTCCCAGCCAGAGGACCGGTTCACAAGCCCTGGGCCCACTCCACAGCGTTGGCAAATATCCTGAAACCATCCCCGCGCTCTGTGGCTCCTTGCCTAGTCCATTGCGGATGCTGGTTTCCCGATATATGGCGTTCCGGATGCGGCATCAAAGCGAAGATACGCCCGGAATCGTCGCAGATTCCCGCAATATTCTCAACCGAGCCATTCGGGTTATGAGGGTATCCCGCCCTGTTGCCCAGTTCATCGACATAGTATAGGGCTATCCTGAGCTTGGCCAACATCTCAGGAGCGGCAACCACCTTGCCCTCGCCGTGAGCGAC
>JADFUZ010000001.1 GCA_015222295.1 Chloroflexota bacterium
CAGTGAGAGCGATCTGTGTTGCTTGTACCAGCTATCCCTACCGCCTCAAGGTAAGCATTAACCATAGCTACCCTCCATAGGTAACTAGCACGGACCTGCTTGCTCTGACATACTCGTGGCGCAGGCTAAGCTGCTGCTTGGCGTCGGTGCCGATTTCCTCCACCCTTTCTATGTCCCGTCATCCATACATTAGACCGGGTAGCCACAGGATAATCTGTGGGAAGATTACCACCAGAGCCAGACCGATTAGCTGGAGAGTCACAAATGGTATGACCCCTCGGTAGATCTGACTCAGCTCCACGCCCGGAGGAGCGACTCCCTTGAGATAGAATATGGAGACGGCAAAGGGCGGTGTCAGGAAGGAAGTCTGCAAGCAGACAGCGAAAACCAGGGCGAACCAGAGCGGATCGAATCCCAGCATCGGTACTATGGGACCAAAGATAGGGATGCAAATCAGGAGTATGGCGATCCAGTCTATGAAAAAGCCCAGAATGAAGACGATGAGCAATATTACCGTAAGAACGCCGTACGGGCCGAAGGGCAAGCCGAGCAGGAAGTCCGTAATCACGTTCCCCCCGCCAAGGGCCAGGAACACGCCGGTAAAGACGCTTGCCCCTATGGTTATGGTGAGTATGAAAGCCGATACCGCGGTCGTCTCGAAGACAGCCTCCTTGAATTTCTTCCAGGTGAGCTGTTTGTAAAATGCGGCGAGGAGCAGGCCGCATACAGCGCCAACCGCTGCTGCTTCGGTGGGAGCCGCCAGCCCCATGATGATGGAGCCCAGGACTGCGATGATAACGAAGAAGAACGGGAACATGTCGCGAACCACGAGGAAGAGAATCTTGAGCTTTGGCATGGCCCTTTCCTCGGGTGGCAGGCTGGGGCCCATCTTGGGGTTCAGGGTGCAACGGATAGATATATAAGCCAGGTACAGGCCCGACAGTAGCAGTCCGGGCATTATGCCGCCGGTGAACAACCGGGCTACCGATAAGCCCGCCAGTGGTCCGTATAAGATGAGCATGATGCTCGGTGGGATCAGAATACCCAGAGTCCCCCCGGCCAGGATGCTGCCTGTGGCGAGAGGAATATCGTAGTGACGTCTCATCATGGCGGGGAGGGCTAGCATTCCCATAACCGTGACCGGGGCGCCAACTATGCCTGTGCCCGCGGCAAAAAGGGTACACAAGAATACGGTAGCCAGGGCAATCGAGCCCTTTAGCGGGCCCAGCGCTACCTGCAGGATCCCGAAGGCCCTTTCCGCTATGCCGGCTCGTTCCATGAGACAGCCCATGAACACGAAGAGCGGGACAGCCGGCAGGGTGTCGTTCATCAAGACCCAGAAGGCACGTGACATCATCTGGTCCAGGACTGGTGGCCCCCAGCCGACATAGCCGACTATCAGTGATACACCGGCGAGAACAGCGAATACCGGGAAACCGGCGAAAATGCCCACCGCCACCAGAGGGAGCATCAATATGGCGAGAGTCTGGCTATCCATTCTGTTTCCCTCCAAGGGCAAGACGCAGGGAGCGGACGAATTGAGCTGCGCCCTGGAGCAGTAGCACGAACATGGCAACCGGCAACACCGTTTTCAAGGGGTAGAGGGGTGGGCGCCAGGCGCCAGCGGGGCTTGCCTCCCTGATAGTCCAGGAGTGACTGGCGTAGTTTATCCCCTTGATAAAGAGCACCAGGACAAATGGGAAAAACAACAGCAGGTAGAGGCACGCGTCGGTGATGCCTTTCCAGCGTGGCGAAAAACGCTGGTAGAATACGTCTATTCTGACATGCCTATTCTTGGAAAGAGCGTAGGCGGACCCCATCACGAACAGGGTGCCGTAGAGCATATAGGTGAGATCGTAGGCCCATACGGTAGGGGCGGTGAAAACGTACCGGGCAATCACCTCATAAAACAGCCCGCCGACCATTGGAATGATGAGCCAGGCAAAAGCCTTGGAGCAGTACTCGCTTATCTTATCCACAAGCCTGATGAAGCTATCGACGAATCTGCGGGACTCATGCATCGGTCTACCTCCTGCCGTGTTCGGATTAGCCGCTGGCTTCGCCGCGTTGCCGCGTGCTTCGGGTCACAAGCTAGTAGGCTCACAGCGTGAGCCTACTAGCTTGTTAAGAGCCAGTCTTGGCTAGCTACTACTTCCAGTAGTAGTCAGCGGCGAACGAGTAGTCCTTGAAGAACTGGCGCCGGTAGGGAACGATCTTGGAGGCGTAGTCCTCCATGGAGTCGTAGATCTTCTTGAAGTTCGGGTTGGCCGCGCATTCCCTGGCAGCGACCTTGTCCCAGGATTCGAGAAGCTTCAGCAGGATTTCGTCCGGTGACTCCACAAGGGTGACGCCGTAATCCGACTTGAGTGTCTCCAGCGCCTCCTGGCCCAGGACGTATTCGTGCACGGTGTTCTTGATCAGCATTTCGTGGCAGGACAGCTCGATCAGGTTCTGAAGGTCGGCAGGCAATGCTTCGAAGGTTTGCCGGTTGATCAGCATTTCCACGTACCCGGTCGGTTGATGTATTCCTGGCGCGTGGTAGTACTTGAGGACGTCGGCAATTCCCAGCCGCATGTCGCTGTGAGGGTCGCTGTACTCAGAGGCGTCGATGGTACCCTTTTCCAGCAGGGGCAGAATCTCAGCTCCAGACACAGTGACTACCGACACGCCTGCCTCTTTGAAGACCTCTGCCGCCAGGCCGGCTACCCGCATTTTGTACCCGGCAAGATCGGAGTACTTCTCCAATGGTTTGGGGAACCAGCCCAGGGGCTCCGGGAACTCTCCCTTGCCTATGAAGGGCACTACATTCTTGTAGCCAGTTTTGGTAAGCAGTTCCTTCCACAGCTCATAGCCACCGCCGTAGAACATCCAGCCCATGTGGTCGAAGGTATCCATGCCGAAGGGCCCGCCGCAGGCCGAGGAAAACAGCGTGAAGGCTGAGTCCTTGCCCACCCAGTAGCCGGGCCAACACTCGCCCATTTCCAGGACGCCCTTGTCGACGGCATCGAGTATCTCGAAGGCCGGCACTATCGTACCCGGGGCCAGCAGGGGCATAGTCTTTATCCGACCTGCGCTCATCTCGTCGATGCGCTTGCAGATATCCTCTCCACACAGGTAGTCCCACGAGCCGAGCCCGAACGCGCTCTGGGATTTCCACTCAAACACCTCTTCTTCTGGTGCTGCGGGAGGGGCCTCCTCTTCCTCCTCTGGTGGTGCTTCTTCTTCCGGTGGTGCTGCCTCGGGGGCGCAGCCAGCAAGAGTCAGGCCGACAATGACTGCTACCGATAGCACCAACATCAAGACTTTCTTCATCTCTTTCCCTCCTTTTCCTTTTTTTCAGGAAGATCGCTCTAGCCGGGCCTTTTCATCCCTACAGGGGTTGTCTGCCTTCGACGTGACAGACTCGGCAGAAAGGATCAAACCGGGAATGAAAAGACTTGTCTTGCCTGAAGTCGACCTCTGCAGACAAGAAATCCTCACGGCTCTCTCTAACCGGTAAAACTCTACTGTCCTCCCGTTCATCCATATCACAACTCCCGGCCAACATGTTCGCGGGAACTTCCTACCTTTTCTAGCTTACGACGGACATCGCGTTTTGTCAACCCGTTTGCCCCCGTTTCTGACAGATTCGCCACGACTATCCTCGAGGTGCTCGCCTTGAGCCGCCTGGCCCGGATGGGGCTACCCGTAGGGGTAGTTGGGGGACTCCATGCTCTTCCTGTAGGTGGCCATCTCCTCGTCTGATATCAGGCCTTTTTCCTTGTAGTACTGCCGGGCCTCTTCCAGGATCCTCTCCACATCCTCCTCCTGGCCCGGAGTCAAGGGGGTTGGCCTGTGTGTTGCCAGTATCTCGTCCATTCTCTGCCGGGCATAGTCCAGGCAGCCCTTCTTGCCGGTGTTGATCCATTCGGGATAGGTCAGCCTGTCGGCGGACCTGGGCACGAACTGCTCTCGTTGCCACCATTTCCGGGTATGCTCCCTGTTGAGGAAGTGGCCCGGGATAGGGCCGACCTGTTCTATCAGCTCTATAGCCAGGGTCTCATCGTTGATTGTGATACCCTCGAGGAAGCGTCCCACCATGCCTGCGAGGTCGTCATCCAGTATGGCCTGCACCGGGTGATGTGTAAGCTCGCTGGATATGCCGCCGTGAAGCAATATGAAGTTGGCTCCAGACAGGGCAAACAGCAATGAACTGATGGCTCTCTCATAACCGCCCTGGAAGTCGATGCGCTTGGCCACGGGTATGGCAGCACCGTTACATCTGGGAATCCCGTAGCGGCGCCACACTTGGTTGAAGGCGGCGGCGTGCAAGGATACTACAATATCGCCGAAGCCGGGAGCCCCTGTCCTCATGTTCTGCGACAAGGTGAAGTCATTAACAAAGACCCTTGCTCCCGGGCTCACCAGTTGGAGCAACACTATCGGGCCTATCAAATTGGCGTTGG
>JADFUZ010000095.1 GCA_015222295.1 Chloroflexota bacterium
AGCATGCCAATTGACACAAAGAACAGTGCTGAGAACAGATCGCGCAACGGCGCCACATTACCAAGTGCCTGATGGGCGAAGTCTGACTCACTGACAATAAGACCGATGGCAAAGGCACCTAAAGCCGCCGACAAACCAAAGTAGTAAGCAGCGAAGGCACCTCCCAGACACAATGCCGCGACAGAGATGATGAATAGCTCCCTGGACTGTCGTAGCGCTACGTGCCTTAATACACGGGGCATCAGCCAGATGCCGGCAACTAATACCAGAGCGATGAAGGCTCCAGCTTTGAGAAAAGCCACACCCAACGTAGGTAATAAGCTCCCATCGGCTGTCCCCAGCGCCGGCAGGATGAACATGGCGAAGGCGGCGGCAATATCCTGCAATAACAGGATGGCTATCATCACGCGCCCATGTGGTGAGTTAGCCTCACCTCTATCAACCAACAACCCAAGCACCACCATAGTGCTGCTCAGAGCTATCAGAAAACCGAAAACAATTGCTTCGCGGGGGGTCTGCCCTAATAGAGACATGGCGACAAGCATTCCTAGAGCAGTGGTCACCGCTATCTGAGCAATACCACCGAAAATGGCTACATTCCTTAGCCGTTTCAATTCTCGAAGGGAGAATTCGAGGCCCAGGGTGAAAAGGAGAATTACCACGCCAATCGTAGCTAGAATCCGGATGTTGCCTATGCTCTCAATCAAGCCCAGAGCATAAGGACCAATGATAATGCCCGCTATAAGATAGCCCAGAATCGGCGGCTGCTTCAGCAGTCTAGCAATTAGGCCGCCGCCTAATGCAGCCCCAAAAGCTATCGCTAGATCAAGTATAAGTCTGTACTCTTCCACTGCCGTTCTCGGAATGTCTCAATACTATTCTCGACTGATATTATACTACGACTCGTCTTCTGTTACTTGTTTGTGGCGCTGACGGTAGCTGCCTTTGATATGCAGGGATTTCTGGACAAGCCGAAAGCCTGAGAGGAAGCATGAATAAAAGATGGCTTGTTAGTCCCTCCCCGACTAGAGCGGTTACCCTGACTGAAAGTCATTGTGCCTTACGAACCTATCGACATTCTCACGCTTGAACCTGCGGCCGCGTCTTGGAGCCCAGCGGTAAGCGTGGATGGAGTCTTTGTTCGCCCGGCGTCTCGCTGTGTTGGAATCAACCTCAAGGAAATCGGCTACGTCAGTGGGGGTCAACATTGCTGAATTTCCGCCCCGTGTCTTCATGCTAGTGCTATCCTAACTGTCTCTACAGAACTCTACTTGTGCTGGCGCGCAAGCGCCTTTGCCGGTCCATCACCCAGGAGTCCCATATGGGGGCGAAAAATGGGTTCGTCTGACTCAAGGGGCGCCAGGAAAAATAGTGCTGTCATGCCACAACTTTGGAGGTAAAGTGAAGATAGTGCTATTGACAAGACTATAGACACTGGTACAATGGTAACAGGACTAAAGCCAAGAATAAGGCGATAGTCCGTTAGGGGGGTAGCGATGAAGTGCCGCCCATAATTGGTTGCTTGGGCTGCGCTGAGCTAGTAGCGAAACCGACCTTTGGGTCGGTTTTTGTTCTTAGTGAGGTGGGCAGACCGGCAGAAGAGACGAGGCGAAGATGCAAATGAGATCATCGTTCTGTTGGAGAAGAGCCGAAACATAAGAATGCAAGAAGGTAGCTATGGAAAGGCGCCTCATCACAATGATGGTTGTCTCGACAGCCTGCTAACACGAGCGGCTAGCTCACTATTTCTACTGAGGAGGACGTAGTATGAGGCTAATTCGTTTCGCAAAAGGGATCCTGGGCAAACGCTAGACGCTGCTGGTGGCGATGGCGTTTGCCCTGATCTTTGGGATGCTGGTCGGGGCATTAACAGAGTCGGGAGCCGCGCAGCCCGCGGGGTGGCTGAGTACCTGGATACCGATAGATACAGATGCGTGTGATTGTGGGGGGAACCGTACTTACAGGGATGTGAATGCCACCTACTATAACATGGATAGCCAGTACCTCTACCTGCGGATGTGTACTTGCGGCCCGGCTGGCTGGCCCTCCACGGGCCAACAGGGCCAGGCCCGCTACAAGTGGTGGTTTGATACCAATGGGACGGCTGCTTATGTGCACGGGAATGTGGTCGAGAACGCAGAATTTCTACTGATACTGGAGGACCTGACCGACAACGCCAACGATCCGAATCCGCCGAGGGACCGACTGGGCGAATTGACTCTCATGGATGACCTGGTGGCAGGCAAGTTCAGCAAGCGATGGGATAGTAAGCTCTATTACACCATCAACAACGCCCAGACTCCTCCCACGGGCAATAGTACATGGTGGTGAAGGGTTCTGGGGGCTGGCAACACCACCCTTGGAGGACCCCAGGGGAACATGACGCATCCAGACATCGGGTACTGGATCGGGACTGAAACTGGTTGCAACTACACGAATATCTACGTGAGCTGGGCGGCGTTAGGCAATCCAAGCCAGGTGTGTCTGATCTGGGGAACGGACATAAACAATCCCAAGCTGGATTAGGAGCCCAACTGTGATAAGCCCGTGGCAACGAACTGCACAAGCATCTCTCGGCTCTCCTGTAACATCACCTGTGATCCTGCTGGCTGTGCTGACTGTGACGAGGTAAATCTAACAGCCAACGCCACTGGTGGGCCAGGAAACTACCGTTACGTGTGGAGCACCGCCGAGACCACCCAGTCTATCAACGTGACGTCCTCGGGCAACTACACGGTGAACGTGACGGATTCCTATAACCACACCACCTCCTGTTACCAGACGGCCACGATCTATGACTCC
>JADFUZ010000096.1 GCA_015222295.1 Chloroflexota bacterium
AGGACGATTGTGTATCGTGCGGGGCATGTATCACAGCGTGCACATATGATGCCATAGCGTTTCGTGAGACACCCAAAGGCAAAAAAGCCTGGGTCAACCCTGTTCTCTGTAAAGGAGACGGTGTCTGTAACGCCAAGTGTCCGACCCACGCGATTCTTCTGAAGCACTACACCGACGCACAGCTGTTCTCCCAGATCGACGCGGCTTTTGGGGATTTGGCTAAAGCCATACATTGACGAGAGAAAGGCCGAGAAGCTGACACAAAGGAGTGAGATGACAATGGGCACCGGTTTTGAGTTCAAGCCCAGAGTGATCGGATTCTTATGCAATTGGTGAGCATACTCTGCCGCCGATCTGGCTGGAGTTTCCAGGCAGCAGTATACCGATGAGATTAAGATTATCCGGGTCATGTGCAGTGGCAGGGTCGACCTGGCATTTGTCCTCCGGGCGTTCTCGAACGGAGCAGACGGAGTGTTTATCGGGGGTTGCTGGCCTGGGGAATGCCATTACATCACCGAGGGGAATTACGATGCATTGAGCAACATGCATCTAGGTAGAAAACTGATGGAGCAGATCGGGCTTGACCCCCAAAGGTTGAGGCTGGAATGGATGTCGGCTGCCGAAGGAGGCCGCTTCGCCGGGCTGATTAACGACTTCGTCAAGAAGCTGAAGGAGTTGGGACCGCTTTGGAATGGCGAGGGAGTCGGCGGAAACGGATTGAAGCTCAAGCTCGAGGCGGTCAATCGCCTGGTCCCCTACATCAAGCTGGTGGAGCGCGAGAAGCTGAGAGTACCCTCGAAATCAGAAGAGGCGTACAACGCCTTTTATGCCAGTGACGAGGTCGGCGGGCTATTTCATGTCCTTATTGCAGACAAGCTGGCCATAAGCCAGATTCTGCTGCTCCTCGAGCAGCGGCCCCTTTCAACCGCAGACATCGCTGATAGCTTGGGCCTGAACGCGGCTGCGGTGGCAAAACACATGAATAGCTCATCAAGACAGGGATTGGTCCGGTACGACCTCGACCGCAAGTGCTATGCGCTTGCCTGAGGTGAAAGCGAAATAAGTAACCATGGATACTGGGAAGACAGATCAGATAATCGACAAGCATGAGGGCCAAGCGAGTTCGCTCATTCAGATATTGTTGGAGATTCAGAGCGAGTACCATTGGCTCCCCAAGGAAGCATTGGAGAGGGTAAGCGAGAAACTCCATGTTCCCTTTAGCAGGGTTCGACACATTGCTACGTTCTACAAAGCCTTCAGTCTGGTTCCCAAAGGACGTCATGAGATTCACATTTGCATGGGTACTGCCTGTCATGTCCGTGGTGCCACGCGTATCCTTGACAAGGTGCAAGACCTGACTGGTATCCAACCTGGAGAAACGGACTTGGATTTCAAGTTCAGCCTGGAAACTGTCAACTGTCTCGGCTGCTGTGCCATGGGACCGGTGCTGGAAATCGATGGGCAGACTCACGGTAAGCTCTCCCCAGCCAAAACAGCAGACGTATTGAAAAGCTTTGAGTAAGGATTGAGAATGCCAAGGATCAGTTCGCCGGCTGAGCTGGAAGACATTAGGCGGGACGTCTTGTCAAAGAGAAAACTTAGCAAGACTTGTCTTACGCTGTGTTCTGGTACTGCCTGTCATGCTACTGGCAGCGACCGCGTTGCCGCTGCTATTGAAGTAGAATTGGAAAAGCAAGGGTTTAAGGGTGAGGTATATTTTCGCAGAACCGGTTGTCACGGCTTTTGTGAGAAAGGGCCCATCGTTCTTGTTGACCCGGAGGAGATCTGCTATCTCCAGGTAACGCCTGAAGACGTTCCCGAGATTGTTTCACAGACCATAAAGGAAAAGAAGGTCATAGACCGCCTGCTCTATACTGATCCGAACACCGGCGAAAGGGCGGCCCGCGAGTCAGATATCCCCTTCTACAAGAATCAGGAACGTATCGTATTTGGCGCCAACAGAAGGATTGACCCCAAGAGCATTGAGGACTATCTCGCGATTGGTGGCTATCAGGCCTTGGTCAAGGCGCTCTTCGAGATCACGCCAGAGCAGGTTCTTGAGGAGGTGAAAGAGGCAAATCTGAGGGGTCGCGGGGGAGGGGGTTTCCCGGCCGGAGAGAAGTGGGAGGTTGCTCGTAATGCCCCTGGCGAGCCCAAGTATGTCGTGGTCAATTGCGATGAGGGAGACCCGGGTGCCTACATGGATAGGTCACTCATGGAGGGAAACCCGTATGGCGTGCTCGAGGGCTTGATGCTGGGAGCCTATGCCATCGGCGCTCATGAGGGTTATGTTTACGTCCGCCAGGAGTATCCGCTGGCGCTTCAGAACTTGGGTACGGCCATCAAGCAAGCTCAGGAACATGGACTGCTGGGAAGAGATATCCTCGGCTCTGGATTCAATTTCAACGTAAAGGTCCATCGGGGAGCAGGCGCCTTCGTTTGTGGTGAGGAAACAGCTCTCCTCAAGTCTCTGGAGGGTGAGGCAGGCGAACCAAGACCGAGGCCGCCCTATCCGGCGGTGAAAGGGCTGTGGGGAAAGCCAACCTGTATCAATAATGTTGAGACATGGGCCAATGTTCCTTTGATCATCCATAGAGGAGCTCAAGCCTTTACCTCAATTGGCACCGAGGGAAGCAAGGGCACGAAGATCTTCTCCTTAGTGGGCAAGATAAACAATACGGGCCTTGTTGAAGTACCGATGGGTATCACCATTAAAGATATTATCTACAAGATAGGCGGCGGAATTCCGGGCGGCAAGAAATTCAAAGCAGTGCAAACCGGGGGACCCTCCGGAGGATGTATCCCCGCGGAACTGTTAGATTTGAGGGTTGGTTTTGATGAACTCACCAAGGCCGGTTCCATGATGGGGTCCGGTGGGATGATTGTCATGGATGAAGACACCTGCATGGTTGATGTGGCTAGGTACTTCATCAACTTCCTCACGGATGAATCGTGCGGCAAATGCCTCCCCTGCCGTGAAGGCCTGAGGCAGATGCATAAGATTCTTACCAATATCACCGAAGGAAAGGGAGAAGAGGGCGACATCGAGCTCTTGGAGGAGCTTTCCGAGACAGCCGTTGAGGCCTCCCTCTGTGCTTTAGGTAAGACTGCCCCCAACCCCTTCCGAAGCACGGTGCGCTACTTCCGCGATGAGTATGAGGCGCACATCAAGGAGAAGCGCTGCCCAGCGTTGTACTGCAAGGAGTTGATTTCCTATTATATTGATCCGGAGAAGTGCCAGGCCTGTGGGAGCTGTCTACGGGAGTGCCCTGCCGAGGCAATCGACGGCGGCAAAAAGATGATCCACATCGTGGACCAGGAAAAATGCACGAAATGCGGAACTTGCTTTGAAGTGTGCCCCTCTCGGTACAGTGCGGTGAAGAAGACTTCCGGCGAGCCTGTTCCCCCTCCCATCCCCGAAGAAGAAAGAATGATTGTCAAGAAGAGCAAAGAAGAATGAGTGAAATCCGTTTGCAGATTGACGGAAAAGATGTTGTCACAAGGGAGGGGGCGACCGTCCTCGAGGCAGCCCGAAGTGCGGGGGTATTC
>JADFUZ010000097.1 GCA_015222295.1 Chloroflexota bacterium
CATTCGTCTACAGCTTCCAAGATATAGAGAGAGAGGAAGAGTACTCCTTTCGCGAGTTAGAGGAGAGGCTTCGTCTAGGCGAGCCGTAGAGGGTCAGATATGGGAGAAACATGTGTCGGAATCAAGATAACCGTGGATTCCTACTACCACCGTGACGAATTCGATGACTGGCTGGCCGGTGGCAAGGTTGAATATGGGGACGACAGGTACTACTGGTCCGCCGAGAATAGCAATTGGGGTTTTGGATGGGATATTCAACCAATCCCCGAAGAAGAGTGGGCCGGTATTGGTGAGGACAGATTCAGTGAGATCATAAGCCTCATAGGGAATTGCCTGAACAAACATCGAACAGAATATGTCTTTTGATCTTCTCTGTCAGGGAAAAGCAACTCTGCTTTCTGAGACCACTCCCGAATCTTGCCGTGAGGGTGCGTTCGCGGCATCGGGCTATACAGCGTGCCCAAATCGAGCAGACGAGGACACCCAACTCTAGCCCGAGTCCTGCGTGGCCAATACTGACGTTGGATTGAGTGTGTTGAATAGAACTGGGTGCTTTGCAACGGAAGCCCCCTGGATTCGGAGCCAAACTCACTCGGCCAAGCAGAACTAGGCCTGAAAGAGCGTAAGCTACGTACATGAGAACCATAGACGGCGGGATGAAGTCTGGCAGTGGAACGATAGTGCGTTATGCTGTGGCTCTCGCCAGTCTACTGGGCGAAGAGCTAAGGATACAGGACATCAGGGCGAAGAGGGACAAGCCGGGGTTGAGGGCACAGCATCTCAAGGTTATCGAGGCTTGCCAGGAGATGTGTCGGGGCGTGGCGAGCCATGCCAAGGTGGGCTCCAGGGAGATTACTTATGCTCCGAAGGAGAGAGCCAAGGGAGGAGAGTATCGCTGGGATATCGGCACGGCAGGCTCAACGACTATGCTGGCTCAGGCGGTTCTGCCTTTGGCTTGCTTTGCCGAAAGACCCTCTGAGTTGAGGTTCGAAGGCGGGCTGTTCCAGGATTTCGCCCCCTCCGCCTACCACATGCAATTCGTTCTCCTTCCGCTGCTCGCGCAAATGGGCATCCGGGCAAAACTTGACATAATTCGTCCTGGCTATGTGCCGCGAGGCGCTGGGATCATGAGACTTGAGGTTGAGCCTGTGAATAGGCTGAAACCTCTGGTTCTCACCGAGCAAGGCAAGATACTCGACGTCAGAGGAATCGCCCTCTCCTCGCATTTGAAGGAGAGGAAAGTGAGCCACAGGATGGCGGCGGAGTGCCGGAGGGCATTGAGCTCTCGCGGATGCAAGGCAGAAATCGACGAAATCTATGACACAAACTCGCTTCAGGAAGGTGCCGCTTTGGCGATATATGCCGAGACGAGTTCAAATGGCAGGATCGGTTCGGATCAGGCCGGGAGGGTGGGACGAAGCGCGGAGTCCATCGGGAGGTATGTGGCGGAGAACCTTATCGAGGACGTCGTGACTGGTGCTCCTGTGGACAGGCATGTGGCGGACCAGCTCATAATCTATGCCGGTCTGGCCGATGGGACCAGCAGCTACTTGGTTCCCAGAATCACAGAACATGTTGAAGCTAACCTGTGGCTGATTGAGGAATTTCTCGGGGCCAAGACAAAGACACAGGGCAACCTCATAATGATAGAAGGGATTGGCTTTGTGAGGTGAGCCCCGGGCCGGGAGAAAAAATCGGAGCGCGCCTGTTGCTGAGCCTATCCCCCGAATGATGGTCCAGCGTATCTCCTGCACTCCTTCACATTATCCTCTTTAGTCTGGGGTTAGGCGTGATGCCAGGCATTCGCCCCCTTTTGGCAATGGGCTTGCCTTCTACCTCATGAAGGTCGGCAGTGAAGTCGATGGGCCCGGTATTGCTGATATAGCTGCCGACAGCGAAGATGTCGGCGGGGGCACCTTCGCTGACGAAATAGCGGATACGCTCTGGATCAAGCCCGCCGCTGACTACGATCTTCACTTCCAAAAACCCCTCGAGGTCTAACCAGGATCGCACCTCTTTGACCAAACCAGCAGTGACCCTGCCCCTCTCCGGAGGCGTATCCAATCTGACGCCTTGCAGTTTTCCCTTCATAGCTTTGGCCACAGCAACGCTTTCCCTGACCTCATCCTCAAAAGTGTCCACCAGTGCGATCCGAGGCACTTCGGCGGGCATGTGCTTATCAAAAGCAATGGTGGCTTTGCTGGTACTGCCCATGATGATGATGAGCGCATGAGGAATCGTACCCGTGGGCTTCATGCCGGCAAGCTCGGCGCCCACCGTGCTGGCACAGCCGCTGCAGCCTCCAACGATAGCGGAGTATTCCATGACGCTGACTGCCGAGGGATGGACATGGCGAGCGCCGAAGCTGATAACGGGAAGCCCCTGCGCAGCCTCAACGCATTGTCGAGCAGCAGTAGCCCAGCCGCTGCAGTTTGCCAGAATCCCCAAGTAGGTGGTCTCATAGGCCCCATAGCTCTGGTAAGGGGCTCTTATGCGCAGGACCACCTCCTTCTTGTCGAAGGACTCTCCTTCCGCCAGCGCCCAGGCCTCGCAATTGCCCTCGGGAAGCACCTTTTCCAGCAGGGCCTTAACCTCTTCAATACCGCAAAGGATGCCAGCTCTTGTGGGGAATACCTCCATGGTCGCTACGGGGTTGACACCTTCTTTCTTGAGCACTTCCACAGTGCGGGGAAAGTAGATATCAGCCGTCTCTCCCTTGAGCCACAAATCGGGGATCTCGAACCTCGGTCTGGCCAGCTTGACTTCAGGCCTGACGAGCTTGGCTCCAAGCACGTTCTCCATATGCTCGAGGGCGAAGGAGTGGGCTTTGTCGTCAGAGGAGGCGACGCAACTTGCAGGGATTTCGACTTCGTAACCTCTGTTTCTGGCGTCAGCTACAGTATGCAAAACGCAGATGTTGGTGCATACGCCGCACACGATGAGTGTCTCGGGACTGAGTTCGTCAAGCATTCCCTCGAGAGGGGTATCATAGAAGGCGCTAAAGTGCCTCTTATAGACTGTTTCGCCCTGGTACGCGGAGAGTTCCGGGATAACCTGGGCTTCGGAACTGCCTTCCACGCAGTGAGGAGGGAACAGCTTGAATTCGGGGTCATCAGGTGCGTGGTGGTCGCAGACATAGAAAATCCTGGCACCGCGGCCCGATTCCTGCTCCAGCAGTCTCTGGATGTTAGGTATGATGCTTCGAGCCCTGACACCACAGTAGAGGGGATAGCCTTCTTCCAGGAAGCCCCTCAGCATGTCTATTACCAGTACTGCTCTGGCCATAACTCGGCTGATAATTATAAGGCTATTCGGGCCTTCTTTCCACAAGCACCGCCGCGCTGCCCTCTGCGCTTTCCTCTTCGCTTCAGGATCAGTGTCTGAAGTGGCGGGTGTCGGTGAAGACCAGGGTTCCATCGCAACTGTTGACTACGTCAATTACCTCTGCGTCTTTTACCGACCCGCCGGGCTCGACTATGGCGGTGACTCCGCGTTTGAGTGCCAGTTCCGGCCCGTCGGGGAAGGGGAAGAAGGCATCGGAGGCAAGGACACTGGCTCTGGCCCTGTCGCCGGCTCTTTCCAAAGCCAGCTCCACGCTTACGACGCGAGACGGTTGTCCCGCCCCCATGCCGAGTAGTGTCCTGTTCCTGGCAATGACTATGGCATTGGACTTGATGGCTTTGACTGCCTTCCAGGCGAAGATGAGATCGGATAGCTCTTCTTCCGTGGGCGAGCGCCGGGAGACTGTGTGGGGCTGAAGCTCCGAGTCGGACAGGAAGTCGTGGGACTGCACCAGGAAGCCGCCCTGGACATGGCGGAAATCGAAGCATGATGCCGAGCCGTACGAAGAAACACATCCGGGGGGCACTTGGAGCAGACGCAGGGCCTTCTTGCGACTCAATAGCTCCAGGGCTTCGTCCTCGTATCCTGGCGCGATGATAGCGTCGTAGTGCGTCTTGTCAATTTCGCGGGCAGTGCCCAGATCTATGACCTGGTTGCTGGCCACCACACCGCCGAACGCCGCCACCGGGTCCCCAGACAGGGCCTCAACGTAAGCTTCGGTCAGGTTGTCACGACTGGCCAGTCCACAGGGGTTGGTGTGCTTCATTACGGCGACGGTCGGGTCTGAGAAGCTGCTCAGCAAGTTCAGGGCAGCATCGAAGTCGAGCAGATTGTTGAAGGAGACCTCGGGGCCACCGAGGTGGGTTAGCGAAGCGAAGCAGGATTGCGCTTGCCTGACATTCTGCTCCACGTAGAAGGCAGCCTCCTGATGAGGATTCTCGCCATAGCGCAGGCCGTATGCTTTCTTCAATGCTATGGTCATTTCCTCGGGAAAACTCCGCTCGTTCAGGTATTGGGAGATGGCGGTGTCGTAGATAGCGACGTGCTGGAAGGCCTTTTGAGCTAGCCTCTTCCTTTCCTCCAACTCTATCTTGCCCCGTCGCAGGTTCTGCAGAAGCTGGTCGTAGTCCGCGGGGTCCACGACTACCAGGACTGCGGGGAAATTCTTGGCCGCCGAGCGAATCATGGTTGGGCCGCCGATATCGATGTTCTCCACTGCTTCATCCAGGGAGACTCCCTTTCTGCTCACTGTCTCCACGAAGGGGTAGAGGTTCACCACGACCATGTCGATAGTGGCGATGTGGTTTTGATCCAGCTCAGCCAAGTGCTGAGGCAAGTCACGTCTTGCCAGAATCCCGCCATGAACCGCTGGATGCAGGGTCTTCACTCGGCCGCCCAGGATTTCAGGGAATCCGGTAATCTCTGAGATGCTATGAACCTTGATTCCAGAGTCTTCCAGTGACTTCTTGGTGCCACCGGTGCTGTATATCTCAGCGTTTAGCTCTTGTAGACCTCGGGCGAAATCAGCTACGCCGGACTTGTTTGAGACGCTGATTATGACACGCATCGCTCCTCCTTCAAGCTATGATTACCTTTTTCCCTTGTTTTGCCTTGGCTATTTCGCCGATGAGCCTGGCCTGGGGCACAGCCTCGCTGATCTTTGTTGCGTTCTTGTTTGAGCATACTACCGTCATGCCTATTCCCATGTTGAAAACCCGGTACATCTCTGGCTCCTCTATGTCGCCTTTTTCCTGTATTAGTCTGAAGACAGGTGGGACGTCCCAGGAGCCTTTGGCAAGGTGAGCGGCAAGGCCTTCTGGCAGAATGCGGGGAATGTTCCCTACGTACCCGCCACCTGTGATATGCGCGAGGCCCTTGATCAGTGGCAAGACCGGTTTGAGCCAGGGGTAGTAGCAACGGTGCGGTTGGAGCAATTCCTGGCCCAGCGTTCTTCCCAGTTCAGTGTAGAAGGCCTGCAAAGAAGCGAGGTTGTCATCTATTTCGAAGACCCTTCGTACCAGGGAGTAGCCGTTGGTGTGCAAACCCGACGATGGTAGGCCGAGAACAACATCGCCTGCCACTATTTGACTGCCGTCAATGATGTTCTTCCTTTCCACCACTCCAACGATGAAGCCGACCAGGTCATATGCCCCGGAGGAGTATATGCCGGGCATTTCAGCAGTTTCGCCGCCGATGAGCGAGC
This sequence comes from Chloroflexota bacterium, assembly GCA_015222295.1. GTDB lineage: Bacteria > Chloroflexota > Dehalococcoidia > GIF9 > AB-539-J10 > JADFUZ01. The sequence goes on from JADFUZ010000097.1 coordinate 5,546, forward strand.
AGCCCACATGCTGGCAAGCTTGAGCCAGACCACTGACGATGCTTTCCACTTGCCCCGGCATGAGCTTGGGCATGCCAATGTAGTCGAGGAAGAAAAGCGGCTCGGCACCGCAGCACAGGATGTCGTTAACGCAGTGATTGACGATGTCGATACCTGCGATATCGTTCTTGTTCAACAGCGAAGCTATTCTCAGCTTCGTGCCTACTCCATCACAACTGGATACTAGAACCGGCTCATCATATCCTTTGATCTGGAACATGCTGCCAAAGGAGCCAAGGTTCAATACTTGAGGACCGAGAGTTGATCTGGATTGTCTAGCGATGGACTCCTTTATTCTGTCGGCCGTCTCGATATCGACGCCAGCCAGAGCATAGTTCTGTTTACTCCTGGCTTGCAATGAGTTCCCCTTGAGGCGGCGTTTCCAGTGTCAGCTTGTCCATTCCCATTTGCACCGGGATGGGATAGTTTCCGGTAAAGCAGGCCAGACAGAAGATGTCTTTGGGCAGTCCGACAGATCGGATCAGGCTAGGGACGCTGAGGTATCCAAGCGAATCAGCACGCAGAAACTCCCTTATTTCGGAGAGCGTTTTCCTTGCGGCGATAAGCTCCCATTCGCTGGCCATGTCTACACCCAGGTAGCAGGGATACCGGATGGGGGGAGCACATATACGGAGGTGAATCTCACTGGCGCCTGCTTTCCTCAGCAGGCTGATTACGTGTGGCGTGGTCGTGCCACGGACAATGCTATCATCGACTACCACCAATCGCTTGCCACAGATTATCCGAGAAAGCGGATTGAATTTCAGTTGGACGCCCAGGTCTCTCAATCTCTGGTCAGGCTCAATGAACGTGCGTCCCACGTAGCGATTCTTCAACAGGCCCTCAAGATACGGGATGCCTGAAGCCTTGGAGTAGCCAGTGGCGGCGGCAGTAGCTGAATCAGGGACGCCTATTACGAAGTCGGCGTCGACAGGATATTCTTGCGCCAGTGCTTCTCCCATGGCCTGTCTCGCTTCATATATCAGCTTGCCTTGAATCGTGCTGTCAGGCCGGGCGAAATAGATGTATTCGAAGATGCATAGGGATTTCTTGTTGCTCTTCACCTGGAGACTTCTGACCCCAGTGTCGTCAATGGTTACGATTTCCCCGGGTTGAATGTCGCGATGAAACCGGGCACCTATATGGTCAAGGGCACAGCTTTCCGAGGCAATGACCCATCCGCCGTCAATACTCCCGAGGCACAGCGGGCGGACACCCATGGGGTCACGAACCCCTATCAGTTCATCCTCAGTCATGAGTGTGAGGGAATAGGCTCCCTGCAGACGGTGCATGGTATGCCGCACTTTCTCCTCCCAGTTCTTGCCCGGGGAGGCCAGGACTAGATTGGCGATAACCTCGGAGTCAGAGGATGCATGGAAGCTATAGCCCTGGGACTGAAGCTCATCACGGAGCGGCTTGGCATTGATTACGTTGCCGTTATGGGCCAGAGCGAGTGTCAATCCTTCGGACTTTACTATGATGGGCTGAACATTGGCCGGTTTGCTCGAACCCGCGGTCGAATAACGGTTATGCCCAATACCGATATATCCTGTGAGTTGAGAGAGGTCATCTTCGGTGAATACTTGTGAGACGAGTCCCATTTTGGCTCGTATCCTTATCTCCTTGCCGTCCGTAACAGCGATCCCGGCGCTTTCTTGCCCGCGATGCTGCAAAGCGAAGAGAGAAAAGAACGTGAGTCGAGCTATGTCTATTCCGTGTGCGTAAACGCCAAAAATGCCGCAGCTTTCGTGCACCGACATGGCTCCCATCGCAGATTATAGAGAGTCGAGTCCCTTTGGTCAATCTCGGCATGTTGTGATATAATGCGGGGCATTATGTTGCAGAAAGAAAGGAAAGCAGAAATCGTCGCTGAGTTCGGGCTCAAGGAGGACGATACCGGCTCTGCTGACGTGCAGGTGGCATTGCTTACCGAGAGGATAAGTCAGCTGACGGAGCATCTGAAGAGGAACTCGCACGACTATCACTCACTCCGTGGCCTTTTCAAGCTAACAGGACGGCGCAGACGGTTTCTGGCTTACCTCAACAGGAGAGAACCCGGCCGATACACATCGCTTGCCACCAGACTGGGTTTGAGGAAGTGAGATATGATGGGAAAGTCTGAGCGTTTAGTAGCTGGTCAAAGCCTTTCGATTGAGACAGGGAAACTGGCCCAGCAGGCGAACGGGGCTGTCGTTGTCCGGTACGGCGATACGGTGGTCCTGGTCACTGTCTGTGCTGCCGAGGAACCAGAGAGGGAGAAGGAGAGGGATTTCATCCCCCTGACGGTGGATTACGAAGAGAAACTCTACGCCGCGGGCAAGATACCGGGTAGTTTCATCAGGCGCGAGGGGCGCCCTAGCGAAGAGGCGACTCTCACGAGCCGATTGATTGATAGGTGCCTGCGACCGCTCCTGTCGAAGGAATTCAATCACGAGATACAAGTAATTGCCACAGTGCTTTCCGCCGACAAGGAGAACGAACCAGATACCTGTGCCATTATCGGCGCTTCAGCCGCCCTGGCCCTATCTGATATTCCATTTTCTGGGCCGATTTCGGGAGTCCACGTTGGCTTCATAG
>JADFUZ010000098.1 GCA_015222295.1 Chloroflexota bacterium
GGAGTGGACGTGAGGTATATCCAGGAGTTGCTGGGACACGAGGACGTGCGGACGACGCAGCGGTACACACACGTGAGCGATCCCGCCAGGGTTCGCAGCCCGTTGGACAAGTTAACGTTGAAAGAGGAAGGAGGTGTGTATGAGGTTGTGGAAGTACCCTTCTAGGGAGATGCGTGATATACGAACCAGTTCGCCTACCACGCGCGAGACGAGTGGTATACGAACAAGTTCGACTATTTGAGAGTTAGCCCGCTTCAGCACGAGTCAATGGAATGAAGTGCAAAATGCGACTTCTAGGCTACCTTGAGCAAATTCTTGAATGGCAGTGCAAGTTGGGCAGTCCAGTGCCGAATTCCCTCCAACCAGGGCTAAGCGAAACCAAAATCCTGACAGAGACTGGGGGGCTTCCATTCCAAGTGTCCCGCGAGTTCATCGAACTCTATCGCTGGCGAAATGGAACTCGGCAGAATCAATCCTCGACAGACACAAGCTTCTTCGTGTACCATCGGTTTCTCCCCCTAGAAGAAGCTCTCAACAATTTCAGAATGTGCTACAGCATTATGAAGGAGTTCTATGAGATAACGGATTGGGTTCTCACTTTCCAAGACGCCGCGGGCGATGGATACGGTATCTTGGGCTGCGATGAAAGCCAAGAATCGACACCGGTCGCATTCCTTTTTGAAGGAGAAGGTGTCAACATTGCCTTTGAGGCCCTGACCAAGATGATGAAGACTGTAGTAGCGTGGTATGAGGAAGGTGTCTTCTCTACGGGGCACGATGGAGTTCTGGAGACAAACTTTGTTCATATGGGCCAAGTGGCACACAGGTTGAATCCAAACATCCACTGTTGGAAACAGTATGTGGCATATTCCGAGTCGAATCGGCGCAGCCCATCGTCAGCGAGTTGGATTCAACGAATCATGCGCGGGCTAACACGTCACTGAACCCGACCGCCCTTTCGGGCGGGTTGTATCGGCGCACGTTTTGGATTGCTGGGAGCTTTGGTTAGGAATGGTGAAGCGGAAAAGCCGGGCGACGGGTTAGCTCCATCCCGTTAGGCATCCCGATGCCTTGTTCATACTGAACCTCCATACAAGGAGACGGTAAAACTACCAGATGAACAATGGTCAAGAATCCTGGGTTTCCTGCGAATGTGTCCCGACATATGTATCGGGAAGGAAGCGGACTGCCAACGTTTTGTCGAAGGCGTGCTCTAGATTATGCATAGCGGAGCACAGTGGCGCTCGCTGCCAGCAGAGTATGGTAAGTGGGACAGCGTATACAAACGCTTTGCTCGCTGGTGCTATCATCTGGCTACGCTAAAAACGTCAACACAACCGAGTCTAAACTCGAGTTGCAGAAAAGGAGAATAGAAATGCCTGAAATAACCATAAGCGCGGAAAAAGAGCTTCTATTAGCGATAGGAGGCATTTTGCAGGAGGACACAACCGCATCAAGACGAACTCTGGCGGGCACCCTAGAAAGGTACAAAAGAGAAATCGCGATTTCGGCGGAGGAGGATAAGTGGGGCACCTGGCTCGAGGGAGCGATGGATGCTATTTCAGAGGCAGTGGCAGTTTGGTCCACACAGGTGACATTTGTGGACGTGACAATCAATTCGCTCATTGCCGTCGGACAACCAGGAACACTCGATGGCCCGAGCCTAAATCCTCAATTAAGCTCTTTGATGGTAACCAGGGAGGTTCCGGAGAATATTGCAGAAAAACTGTCGAATGTGATTGCCAATCTTTGGGAAGATTGGCAGTCGAAAGTGGTTATTCCCGGACTTCCTTGGTATCCATCTTTTATGGCCTATCCGGGGCCGCTTGCTCCTCCAACTCCCAATATACCGACCCCCCTCATTGCCTTAGGTAGTTCAGGAATGGCTAGTGTAACTAGTGACCAAGTAATCCTTGAGAAATTAGGAGCGGAATTGGGGTCACTGGCAAATACTGAAGGAGCGGTTAATAACCTCGAACACTTTTCCCTATCATTTTCGATACGATTTCTTAACTGGAGCACGACCACTATGGTTCAAAACGTTATAGGGCAGGGACCGATTCCGATCTATGCTCCCCCATACGTCAATGCAGGTCCGGTTGTAATGGGGAACGTAATCTCCGCGCCTGGCGTGTTAATTGGACCGAGGTTCTAGATCTGCTCGGCTTTGCAGGCCCAAAGAGCGAAGCGGAAGAAATCAAGAGTCAAATTGGAACTTTCCAACGAGAAGACCTTGATTACTCACGCCACAGACAACGCCGTTCGCTTTCTCGGTTATGAAATTGTCAGCCAACAGGCCAATGACAAACTCGACTGTCGTAAACGCTGGAGCGTCAATGGTCATATTGGCTTGCGACTCCCTCTGGACGTACTGGAAGCGCACTGCTACAGCCAATTCGCTGAACGCGAACAGGAACAGAAACCCACGGCGAACTTTCTTCAACATATCGTACTACCGTTAATTAGCACCACGTTCTTGGTGGACAAGAAACCAGCTACTTCTCGTTCGCGGTGGAATAAACATGGCGCAATCCTGGGGGGTCTCATAGGCATGGTTGGAGCTTCTTCAACCTTGTTGCTGCAAAGTATTGGCTTCTACGCTTTGGGAGGAAGGGAAACTACTTTAAGAGAACTCGGCTTGCCAGTTTCTGCTGTACCCCCGGCGATAGTGTTTTGGGATAGTGTTCTGCTAATACCATTGCAGCTGTTTTTGATAGGTGTAAGCATGCTGGCTGGAGTAACGGGTGCTGTATTAAGTGGCAAACGCCCTGATTGGGGCGAAAACGCCGCGGAGATAGAGGTAGATTGCCCTCACCCGTAACCCCTCTATGAAGCTGCTAAATGCAATTCGTGATGGTGCCCAACGACGGCGTGCAGCGGACTAGCTTCGCCTCGCTGCGCTCGGCTCGCCAGCCGCTGACGCCGACCGTTGGGCTGCTGCTCGCTTCGCTCGGGACTCGGCTTCACCTCGCCCCACTGCGGCGCGTCCGCAGCTCGGGGGCGACTCATCTATCCCATATACTCGGAGGCTCGCCAGCAAAGGAGTTGAAGATGAAAAAAGTCGGGACAGGAGTGCTAATCATCTTAGGAGTTGGTTTGTTGGTCTGGCTGAACTACGCCTTCTTCACCGGAAAAATCATGGGCCTGCCGCCGGAAGTGAAGGCCGCCCTGCAAAGCGATGACGAGGTGGAAGTCGCCCTGCTGGAAGACGATTCGTGGCTGGTGATGACTCCCGCCAAGATCGCTCCCACCACCGGGCTGGTCCTCTACCCAGAGGGGCACAGGGACATCCGCAGCTATGCCCTCATCAGTCGGGAAATTGCACGGCAGGGTTTCCAGGTGGTGTTCCTGTCGCGGCGTTTGGAGATAGAATACTCTGAAGCTAAGGAGCAGCAACGCATTGAAGCTGTTATGACAGCCTATCCTCAGATCGAAAGCTGGGTCGTGGGCGGGCATACCTGGGGTGGGCAGGTTGGGGTAGACTACGCTGCCAACCATCCAGATCGCGTCGCTGGGGTTGTGCTGTGGGCGGGAAGAATGGATGGAACCACCAGCCTCGCCAACAGCAACCTGCCAGTGCTGATGGTCTACGGCACCTGGGATGATGAGAACGTCAATCTAGTTGCCAGCAACAAGCCCTTCCTGCCGGAGCACACCGTCTGGGTGATGATCGAAGGGGGAAACCGGGCGCAGTTCGCCAATTATGGGCCGATGCCTGCGGATGCAGTCGCGACCATCAGCAGCGAATCGCAGCAAGCCCAAGCAGCTGCCGCCACCATTGAATTTCTAAGCAGCTTGTCAGAATGACGAATTGCCACCTACGGCGAGCTTATGGCAAGAATCTGGAAGTAGTGGAACCGAACTACGCGCTATATCAAAGTGGTTGAATAGATCAACAGGTCAACGTCCTTGTGATCCGGATACCGCCGCTCAAGTCACGGTGGACCGGGGCCTCGCAACCCCGACTCCCACTACCGAACCACACGGCGGGATCCGTGAGGGGCAGCCAGGCAACTGACTGTTCTACCTCGACGGCCGTGGCCTCACAAGTTCGGCTATCAGCGAGATCCTGGACCCCCGTTACCCAAATTGACATACGTCCTGCTCTTTGTACTAGATTCTACTCCACCTCGCCCGCCCGTGCAAATCCCGGCGTGAGCAACAGTGAGACGAGACCGCCTCGACTAACGATTGGGGCGGTCTTATTTTGACTTCTCCCCAAGGCTGCACTATACTACTCGGGATGTGATCTGGGCTTAAGCGTTAACAGATCTGCAATCGGCACCCAGATGGGGCTACTATACAGATGCGTCATAGTGTGCTCCAGGAAGCGGCAAAAGCAGGTTCTTCGTACTCATATGTTAGCCGGACAAAGCGAGGCTTCAATGTCTTTAATCGGAAAGATAAGGGAGGCGATACCTCCGAGACGGGAGGTCTCCTGGGAGCGATGTGAGTTTCCAAGCCCAGATCAGCTATGGCTTGCCTCATTCCATAATCCGCGTGAATGGCATATGGGTGCCGTGGGGTGGCAGTTCTCTTTGGTATCGGTCAGTGACGGCACAGCGATTTATGATACGGCACTCAAGAGACTGTCTGAAGGGTCAGGAGTGCGTTGCCCTGTGAATTACGTGCCTTGGAGAGCCGACAGTGTGATGTTGGCATTGTTGACATGGGACGAGGGCCTAGTGCTCTTTGACATCGGTGCGATGAGCAAGTGTCAGTGTGGACTTGATGAAAGCCCATATAGTGCTCAATGGGCTCCCCGCGGGAATCATTTGCTTGTCTCTTTTCGTGATCGTCTTACGTTGCTGGACGGCGCAGGAAACTTCGTGGCAAATGCGGATTGGAAGTCCGCTGAGCACGAACTACCACACACTGGATGGTTAGGTTCGGGCGAGGTGTTCTTTGCAATAGGTCGGACCTCGAAGCGAGCAAAACCAAGAATTGGGTTTTTCAAGGCAGATGACGGCTCAGTTGTTGGGAAACAGTCGCTGGATCCAAAGGAACTGGTGCCATATGAGGCGGAGAGGTACAAGAGCGCTCCACGTGGTCAATACTCTCTGATTGTGTCTCCTTCGACTCGTGCAGTCGGTTCTTTGCTGGATGTGTGGAGTGAGGTAGTTTACGACCAAGAGAGGGAGTTGCTCTTTCTATCGACCTATAGGCCGGTGAGTGGGATCTTCGAGTTGGACGGGCATCCGGCC
>JADFUZ010000099.1 GCA_015222295.1 Chloroflexota bacterium
AGGTTCCCCTCCCGGTCGAACACCATTACCGGATGCGCGCTCCTACTCAGTACGTACACCATGTCCTGCGAATCGATGGACAATCCGCAGACATCGAGGAATGACCACCCTTGAGGACACTTCGCCCACCCCCCAACCAGCTCATAGGTGTACTCGCCGGCACCGTATACTGTACTCACATGTTTACGAATAGTGTGCACCACGATTACCTGCGAATCAAAAGTCGCCGCCAGATCACCACGAAGTCGAGGAGACAGGCCAAGTCCGCACGCGTCTCTTGCTCGAATCGACACCTTGGCCCCATCCTGGAAGCGGGAGCGCCCCCCAACGTGCTTGCGGCAACCGTGAACAGCCTAGTAGATAGCATCACGTAGAACCTTGGATCGGAAGCATAGGAGTTACCTATTCTGTAGTGCCTGAGGACTCACATGCAACTGAGCAGCGCCAAGCTTCATTTCTTCGTTGACCTTGAAATCGCGGAGTTGAATCTTACCAAAGCCTCCCAATCTATCTCTCCACCAGCGCAGAACCTCTTGCTGAACTCTTCCGTGAAAGTATTCACAATCTTGGCGTATTCCTTCAGAAACCTCTCGTTCTTTTCCTTGGCTCTATGTCCCAGAGGCACGATCAGGTCAACATACAGGTCCCTGCTACCAGAAATGAACTCCCAGAACTCCTGGCCGCAGTATTTGAAGTGGTCTCCCTTATCCGGGCTGTTGTTCCTACCGTAGCAGCACCCGTTTACCGCCACTACTTCGAGGCGGACCCCACTGGTTCTCAGCACGCGCTTGGCCTTCGTGAAATCCTCTCTCATCTTTCTGATTTGACTACTATTACCCCAATTTGGGCCGGACTTCATGGCAACAATGTACCTCTTGCGTCCTCTGTCAAACTCCAAATCAATGCCTTCGGCCGAAGACTTGTTTCCCCCGCAGGCTTGACGGCTAATGAAAATCGCCAACCCTTCAAGGAAATCGCCAAATATGGTCTCCTCTTGCGAGGACAAATACGCATCCAGAAGGGTTTTCACTAAGTCATGCGCAATGAGAATGTTCTTGGCTTTGAACAAGTAGGGATTCTTGCGCCGCAACACGTCAGTCAGTCTAAGCTTCTGCATCCTCTGAAGTCGCTTCGAGTGGAAACCACCTATGTTTCGTTCAACGTAGGCCGTGACCTCAGCGACGTCGATCTTCTTCATATGCTTTTCGTTTCTCTATTAGGTACTGCTTTCCCTTATCAACACCACTGCGCACCATTTCATAGTAGTGGGGGTGGAACTCTATGCCTATGGAATTGCGTCCCAACTTTTGCGCCACCCTGCTAGTGGTACCTGAACCAACAAAGGGGTCCAATACCCAATCACCTTCTTGCGTGAAGAGCTTTATGAACCACTCAGGCAGTGCTTCGGGGAAGGCCGCGCTGTGATTCTTGTTGCCACATTCCGTGGACATGTGCAGCACGTTCGTTGGGTAGGCCCTCCTCCTGTCTAACCAGTGGGAGATGTTCTTGCCAAAACCGCTTCCCACTTTCGATTCATCTCGAACCTTGTCGGTCTCGCTCAGATTCCTTAGCCTGGTTTTGGCCCAATCTCCCGTTGGCACCATAACGGCCTCTTGGAACATTCTAAACTTCCTATCTTTGTTAAACTGAAGGAGCCTCTCCCACGAATCCCTAAACCGATTGGGCCACCTACCTGGGTAGCAGTTTCTCTTGTGCCACATGAATTCCTCTGTCCACAACCACCCTTGCTTTCTCATTTCTATGATGAGTTCAAGCACGTAGATATGCCGCTCACCTTTGACAACACGTTCCTTGATGTTCAGAATGAACGTGCCGGTCGGTTTCAGAACGCGCAACAGCTGTTCCGAAATGGGCAGAAACCACTCGACGTATTGGTCTGGATGAATGCCGCCATAGGTGTTCCTTCTCTGGTCGGCATAAGGAGGAGAAGTGAGAATCAGATCGATCGAGTCATCTCCGAGCTCCTTGAGCTTCTCGGAGCAGTCACCAAGGATTATCTTCGTTGATACGGTCATTGGTTCTCCTCATAACATAGGACGAACCCAGTCCAATCGTACTCCACACGGCACAAAGAACCCCGGTGACACGGTCTGCAACTCGACGCAACACCACGTTCCTCAACAGTATTATACCGCTTCAGTCCACGGTTAGGCCAGTATCACCAAACAGGAAAAATCACAAGCGCTCCAAGTATGCCGACAGACCAGCACTCAGCCCCCTCGCTGGTGGTCTATTCTAACCCCGTTCTGGAACTCGACGCCAGGTCGAATCGTCCCCACCCCGAATCTGCCCCGACATTGATATCGCTCCAGGGATGTTGCTACACTTCAGAATAGCCGTATGAGCACTACCGGTGCGCAACGGCTTCGCAATAGAGGAGGGTTAGCCTGATGGAAAGAAAGGAGCCACGCGCCAGTCAGGAGGAATTCAACCAGCGTGTTACCCACTACCGCGATGTTCCTCCAATAGAACTCGGGCCCGGAGCAAAAGCCAATCTGGTGTGTGCTGAGAGGATGACCGTCAGCTTCATCACCCAGGAGGCCAACTGCCACTTCCACCCACACCACCATGAACCCGAAGAGATCGTCATTGTCCTAGAAGGTGAACGCGACGAAATAGTCGATGGCAGGTTGTACCGTATCCAGGGAGGGGATGTGCTTACCATTGCATCAGATGTCGAGCACGGCTCCTATACCTATGACGAAGGCTGCAAGGTCATCGAGGTCTTCTCTCCACCGCGAAACGACCTGGTGGCAAAGCTACAGAAGGTCATGTCCCCCTAGCGCCATGTCCGACTACTCCGAGCGGTTCTACCAACAGCATTCCCGACGCTATGCAGAAGTCTCCCGTCTGTTCCTCCAGTCCGTCTATGGCAAGTCCTCCCACCCGCGACTGAAGAACGACTGGGACCTGCTGGACCGCCTGAAAGAATTGGCCCCCGGCAGGCGCGGGCTTGATGCCGGATGCGGCGCAGGTGCCCGGGATGTGTACGCCCTCTGGGCAGCCGGTTACGACATATATGGTATCGACGCTGTTGCTGAGAACATCCAGGCTGCCGTGGAACTCCATCCCGAAATAGGCGACCGGGTTTCGGTGGCTGACCTGCGCGAGGCCCTGGACTTCCCGGACGACTCCTTTGACTTCGTCCTGTGCAACGCAGTGATTCAGCACATTGCCCCTGATGCGGTCAAGAACAGCGCCCTCCCCGAGTTGGCCAGAGTGCTCAAGCCCGGCGGCGTGATGCAACTGATGTTCAAGAACGGCACCGGAGTGCTGACCCTGTTCGACAAGGACTACGGCGTCAACCGGACTTTCCAGCTTTACGACGAGCAGGAGATACTCTCCATCCTGAGTCAGCACGGACTACAGCTCATAGAGGCAGAGTCAGCAGACAAGCTGGGTGGGCTCATGTACTTTACCGACCCCAAGCAGGCGGAGTACTGTGTCTTCTTCGCACGTAAGGCCAGCACGGTGCGCCCGCCGTAATGGCCACAGCGTGGATGCCAAGAAACCGGGCACAGGCTTTTCGCCTGTGCCCGACAGCCTGTCCCCTGGTGCCAGGGGCCAAACCCAGCATCCGCAGTCCTTCGCCTATTCAGGGACCTCTATCATCACGGTCTCGCCTTCCTTTAGCCCGCTCAGGATCTCCGTCATTCGGCCGTGGCTCAGACCGATGACCACGGACCTCTCCTCGATCACCTCGGCGTTGGTCCATACCATGACCACATCCTTCCCCTCACTATCCTTCGTGATAGCACCGCCCGGCACCAGCAAGACATTTTCTCTTCGCTCCAGGATGATGTCCGCCGTGGCACTCATGCCATCCTTTATCTCAGGGCCGGGATTGTGCAGCATGATGGTGGTCTCGTACATCACCACGCCGGCCTGGATCATGGCTGCCTCGGAGATGTAGCTGACGGAGCCCGCGACCTCGAGCCCGGGGAGCGCGTCCAGTGTGACAATCGCCTCCTGGCCCAGTCCGATATCAGCGATGTCCATCTCGTCTATGAGGCCCGACATCTCGATCTTCGTGGGGTTCACCAGGTGAATCGCCGGCCTGGCATAGTCAACGGCGGAGAGATGGTCCCCTTCGTGTATCGACACTGCCGTCACCACCCCATCAAAGGGAGCGACGATGGTGGTGTCTTCCAGTGCGTCTTTGGCCGCTTCCATGTTCAGTTCAGCCGCGTCCAGAGCTGCCTTTGCCCCTTCAAGGTGTAGCTCCATGATCCTGATGGAGAGTGGGAAGTCCCAGGGACGCGACCGCGCCCGATACTGGCCCTGCTCTATGTAGTCAACGACCTCGTCCAGCGATGCATACGCCTCCATGAGGTCTCCCTGCTCCATGAAGCCACGCGCCTCGTCCAGATTCTCAAGAGCCGAGCGCAGGGCGATCCAGGTGCCAGGAACGTCGATGACGTAGCCGTTGTAGTAGTGCGGCCAGATGGTCTCCCGCAACTGGTTCTCGGCGATTTCATATTGCACTTGTGCCTGGCGGAGACTTGTCCGCGCCAGGTCGATGTTCCGCTCCAGGTCCTCGGTATTGAGACACGCCAGGACATCTCCCTTCGATACGGCATCACCCTTCTCCACGAGCAGTTCCTGCACCGTCCCCGGCGTGGCAAAGGCCAGGTACCTGTCATCCGGGGCATCGAGGTTACCGCTCACGGACACGGTGACCAGCAGGTCACCCCGCATCACCTCTGCTG
>JADFUZ010000100.1 GCA_015222295.1 Chloroflexota bacterium
CAGCCGATGGTTCAACGGCTGCCCCAGAACGAGAGACCCGCTTCAGCTCCGGCGATTGCCGGTCCCACGGTGTGGGAGGCCCCCACACTTGAGCCGACCGCCGAACCGTCGGGGCCTACAACGGAGGCGACCCCAACGCCTGCACCAGCCGAACCAACGACGGAACTATCTATACCTGGTGAAACGCCTGCTCCAGGACTGCTCGTGGAGGATTCGGTGGATGAGCTTGCACCGGGACAGATGAAAAAGAGCGAATTCCTAACCCAACTACAGTCTGCCGTGAGGCGCACGGCAGAGGCAGCCCTCGTGGGTACGGGTCGGACGACCGCGGATTGTCCCTATCTCGACTACTGGTTTGGTTACTACAGCCGGAAAGACAGCTCTCACATCGAACGTGCCATCCGCAGGTATGCCCCTGAGACATCCACGGCCACCACGGCCAGGGATTATGTCCCGATAGTTGCTGCACGCGTCGGCCGCAGTGTCGAAGTGTGGGCGACAACCGGAGAGATCACCGGGGTGCCGGAAGGTATGCCGATGGCTTTGCCCGGGATGGGTCTGTTAGGGAGAGTAGGGAGAATCATTTCCGGGATCGGCAGCATCTTTTTTAGGGCCCGTAACGGCGGTGCCAGAGCAGCTGATGACCCGCAGGCCATTCAAAGAAAATTGGGAGCAGGCCGACCTCTTGACAGCGGCGTGCGCTCACGAATGGGGTCTGCCTTTGGCACAGATTTTTCCCATGTTCGCACCCATACTGACAATACGGCTTCGGAACTCTCTAGTCGTTTTAACGCCCGTGCTTTCACTGTTGGTGAACATGTAGCCTTTGGTTCAGGGGAGTATCGTCCTGGATCTTTGATCGGCGATGCACTTATTGCCCACGAGTTGGCCCATGTTGTGCAGCAAGGAGCGGCAACGTCCTCTCCAATGCCTATGCCAAAGGGTGCTATTGAAGACAATACCATGGAAAAAGGAGCTGATTTATCTGCTATCGGCGCAGTAAGTTTACTCTGGGGACAATTCAAAGGGAAGATTAAAAACAAGACCATAAACACTTTGTCCCGATTCAGGACTGGATTGAGATTGCAGCGCTGTGCCTCTACTCCTCCTGTCACCAGAAGAACCGTTTTCCCTCCTGTCCCTGTGGATTTGACTCAGCAGCCAAGCGCTCCATGTGATGCCGCTCAGCGAGGAATGAATTCTTACTGTACATCAACGATGATTAATGAAATTGAAGGCAAAGTTGGGGAGGCAATTCCGATTGTAAGAAATGCAATAAGCAGACTGTCGTCTTCACCACAAGGAGTGCGCAGTCAACTTTGGGATCACTTTCGTATACGCCCTGATGATTCACGTATTCCTCTTGTTTTGGGTCAATTTCGGAGCATGTTGACTGAAATGGAGGGTCATGACGTTATATTTCTATGCAGTGATTTCAGTGATCCTCTCTGTGAGGGCGGATACCGTGGAAGATCAAGTAACTGTCAAAATAGTCGCCCTCGTTACATGCAACTTTGTGGTGATTATAGTTGGCATGTTGACGATCCAAACTCAAATTTTTTATCTACAAGATCGTCGATAAATTGGGTAAAGACAATAATACATGAGTATGCACACATTGGTTGCATAACACCACCCGGAATTTTAGGCGAAGGAAATGAGTTTTACAGAGGTAGAGGAACATACCCGCCTGGAAATCCAGATATCGCTATAAAGAATGCAGATTCTTACGCTTGGTTTGCAATGGAGGTAAGATAAAAAGTGAGCGAGCATGTAGCCGCAGCTCAACAACAGAATACGAGCAGATCGCAACAGAGTGCCTTGAGCGTTGAGAATTTCCAGCGGCAGGCCGTTGTTAACCATGACGAACCAACCGCCTTGCCAGAGTTGAAACTCGATACTCTATCCGGTGATTCTGCGGAACCCCGTTTAGGTTTTGATTTCAGTGGAGTGCCTGCATTCACCGGTATGGCGCGGCAAGCCCGGCCTTTTCTCCAGACAAAACCAATGACTCAGCGGTCTCCCAAAGATGAGAATTCTGGTTCCGTCCCGTGCCTCTCTTGTTCTGATGCGGAATCCACACAAACTTTCGAATCTGATGAATCAACAGTGGAGACAGGTCTCCCTGCTCATGAGGCTGCCCCGACTGCTGCACCCACTGAACCGACAACAGAAGAACAGGCTGAGACTGCTGAAACGCCTGCGTCCGGGCTCATTGTCGAAGATTCAGCCACTGAATTGGGGCCTGGTCAGATGCCAAGGAGTGAGTTTCTATCCCAATTACGCACAGAAGTATGCCGTACAGTCGAGACAGCAATAGCAGGTACAGGCAGGTCCACGGAAGATTGCCCCTATCTCGATCATTGGTTCGGATACTACGACCGTCAAGACAGCGCACACATCGAACGTGCCATCCGCAGGTACGCGCCTGAGTCATCGAATGCCACTACCGCAAGGGGATATATTTCCGCCGTTACTCAACGGTCCCGCCAGTCTGCAGAAACATGGGCAAGGACTGGAGAAATAACAGGCGTGCCGCAAGGCATACCCACCGAATTACCTGGACCAGGTTTACTTGGCGGGCTGATTTCAGGGATCGGTAGCATCTTTTTTAAGGCCCGTAAGGGTGGAGCCAAGGCAGCCGATAATCCGCAGGCCATCCAAGCGAAACTTGGAAAGGGCCAACCACTTGATAGTAGTGTTCGATCACGGATGGAGTCCGCTTTTGGCATGGATTTTTCCTATGTGCGCACACACACTGACAGTACGGCAACCGAACTCTCCAATCGTTTTAATGCACGCGCTTTCACTGTTGGTGAGCATGTGGCCTTTGGGTCAGGCGAATACAAACCAGGATCCCTACTTGGCGATGCCCTCATTGCCCACGAGTTGGCCCATGTGGTTCAGCAAGGCAGCGCAAGTGCTTCGGTTGCGCCGATGGAAATTAAGGATGCAGGCAACAATGCGTTAGAGAAAGATGCTGATAAATCGGCCGTGGGAGCTATGGCTTCACTCTGGTGTGGGGCAAAAGGCGGTTTTGCCAATCTCTTTAAAAATGCTATACCAAAGCTAAAATCTGGTCTACGTTTGCAGCAATGTACAGCACAGCGGCCACGTGGGCGGACAACACCAACGCCACAGCCACAACAACAAGTTCCCACTGCACCTCCGAGATGCCCACCCGCGCTTAATGATCCGAAATGGGACGTAGCACGGACACCAGTTCTAGTACGCGTGCCTGGATGTCGTTTGCAACTTGGCAAAAGCTTTGCACCATCAGGTTCTCGTTTTGGACTCGATGGTATGGAGTTTAATGATTACATCAGCATTGCTCCTAACTGTAATGGTCAGGTTTACTTTGTTCAGTATGTAAATGTCAATCGAGTTCATATTAATTGTATGGGGAACAGACCTCTTGGCCTGTGCCCGTCTCATTCATGGGGTATCGATACTGCATGGCCCTATCCCAGTGGATCAGTTGTAAATACTCAATCAAACTCACCTAATAGAAAACCCATCAAGACAGTAGATAGTCCAGGTGTACGCAGACTATCGATTCAAGGACTTTTTCAAGTACGTGTTTGCATCAATGATGAGTTCGTGACTTATATCGTATATGAAGATGATTCAGCAAGAGTTACACCATTGGGATGGATGCATTGGCGATTCAATGCCCAAGCGTGGAGAGACAGCGGAAACTGTCCTCCTTCTAGCACATCACTAGATTGTTCAGGTTGGCATTTAACTGGTGCTGGAACTAAAATGGGTGAAAGTTTTAGACCAGGAATTATGAATGGATCCGCAGCCTTAAATAGTTCAGATAGATCAGCAACACCAATAGACTCAATTTCACTTATGGTCAATGCTCCTAGCTGTCCGGCAACTAGATGTACAGTACCATCTTCTCCCCCGAGTTCGCCATAAGGAAGAACAAATGAGTAGTTTTTTTCTAAAATATATTAATTGGGGGGTTAATTTTAATGACGACTTTTCCACGATCACCACGCTTGCTTAAAGGCGGTATCGTCCTGATAGACCCGGATACCTCTGCTGTGCAGCGCATCATTGCCCTCCAGTATAATCCAAACACGTTGACGCGCACGTTGAAGGGCCAAACTATAGGAGAAGAGACCGACCGCTCGCAGGCGTTGCGCCTTAAAGGTCCGC
>JADFUZ010000101.1 GCA_015222295.1 Chloroflexota bacterium
ACACGAGACTGGGGCTGTCCCCCACCATTGGCATCGGCAAGCACGAAGGAAACATACTGAAACTGGACATGGACGAAGCAGCCAGAATGGCAGGCCTCGACATCAAAGTGGACGCCATCCTCAACCTCAAGAGAGAGGTAACGGCTCTCTTTGTTGGCGACGTTATCGAGGAGTACGTCGAGGGCGTGAGGCTAGCTAAGGAACACTATGCCACAGACATGGTCACTGACTGCGATATCGTGGTGGCCAACTGCTATTCCAAGGCCAACGAGATGGCCCTCGCTCCCTGGGTAACCGCACCACTCCTGTCACGCAAGGGCGGCGACATGGTCCTCCTGGTGGTCACCCCGGAAGGGCAGATAAACCACTACTGGACCAGGAGCTTCGGTAAGAACTTCGGCGGCCGGGGCTGGGTCCGCAGGACAGGCCTGCCCAGCAATACCAGGAGGCTAACCGTCATGGCTCCCTACTCGGACAAGGTCGGCGGTGACTGGATAGCACCCCACGAGCTGATCAACTGGGCCAGGTCATGGCCCGAAGTCATCCAGCAACTGAAGGAAACCTATGGTGACCAAGCCAGGGTAGCCGTGATACCCGACGCAACTATACAGTACTTCCCGGGGGCGTCGAAAGCATAGGAAAGCCACAAGCGTGGGAGACGGAAGAGCCGTGGAATTCTTAGGGTATGAAAGGCCGGACGGGTCCGCAGGTGCACGCAACTACATAGCGCTCATTCCAGCCTCAAGATGTGCCAATGAGCTGGCAGATCGAATCGCGGGGGAGGTGGGCGGAGGCGTGGTAGCCCTGCTGCACAACTACGCCTGCGTCAGTCTCAAGCCTGACAAGGAGAAAGCGCTACGAGCACTGATAGGGTTGGGCTCCAATGCCAACGTGGCTGCTGCAGTAGTGGTAGGCATTGGCTGCGACGGAATACCTGCCCCGGATATCGCTGAGGGCATTGCCTGGACAGGGAAAGCTGTGGAATTGATCACCATAGAGAAAGAGGGCAGCTATCAGGCTGCGCTGGATACAGGCATGAGACTGGCAAAGGAGATGCTGGCGGATGCCTCGCGATTACAGAGGCGGCCCTTTGACCTCAGCCACCTCGTCTTCGGGTCAAAGTGCACAGGCTCAACGCCGGCCTCAATCATAGCGTGTAACCCCACAGTTGGCTGGGCGGCAGACACAATCGTAGCTCACGGCGGCAGGATGATCTTCTCCGAGACCGCGGAGATTATCGGTGCCGAGCATATCCTGGCACGTCGAGCTGCCGACGAAGCAACCGCACGGCGCATCCACGAAGTGGCAGACAGAATGGAAAACAGGATGAAGGAATCAGGGGTGGACATTCGGGGTTCGCAGCCAGTGCCGGGCAACATCCAGGGAGGCATGACCACTCTGGAGGAGAAATCCCTGGGCGCCATTGCCAAGAGCGGTACAAGCCTCATCCAGGGCGTCCTGGAGTGGGGTGAGAGACCCAAGGGCAAAGGGCTGTTCTTTATGGACGGCTCCGCCAACACCCCCCAGATATTCCTGGGCCTGGCCGCAGGTGGAGCTCAAATAATGAGCCTAAACTACGGCGGTGGTCTACCGGCTCGCTTCCGCAATTTCACCGTGGCCGTTGGGGGCATCCCCATAGTGCCAGTGCTAAAGGTCCTCAGCAGTGCCAAGGACTTCGACCAGATGGAGTATTTCGACATCTATGCGGGGAGCATCATTGAGGGACGCGAGTCTGTCTCGGAAGTAGGAGACCGCCTGCTGGCCGAGCTTATTGCGGTGGCCTCGGGCAAACCGTGCAAGCAGGAGATGCACTCACGCTACAGGGAGCCCCTGGATATGTACACCACGGGGCCTCTTCTATGACTGGCCACAATGGGATACCTGGACTGGCGTTTCCTCAAGATTCTGGCGCGGACGGCACCGGACGGATGGGTCAAGAAGTGCTGGTGGCCAGACGCACACTAGTGCCCGTAAGGAGGTGTTCAAAATGACAAACGTCGCCGAACTGCAGCGCATCGTGGGGCAGGACTGGGTCATAACCAGGAGGGAGCAAATGGAAAGCTATCTCCTCGATGAAACAGCACCCATCGTCAGACCCGAACCTGCCAGCAATGTTGTTGTGGCAAAGCCAGCCAGTAGCGATGAGATATCACGGATACTGAAACTGGCCAACAGGGAAAAGACTCCCGTCTATCCCAGGGGTGGCGGTACGGGGTTATGCGGAGGCGCTATCCCCACGCAGGACGGCATAGTTCTCTCCCTGGAAAGACTGGATAAGGTTGAGGAGGTAGATAAGGAGAACCTGATGGTGGTGGCGCAGGCCGGAGTGACGCTGGAACAACTACTGAAGGCCGTGGAAGATGCCGACCTGTTCTTCCCCCCGCACCCCGGTGACGAAGGTGCACAGCTGGGTGGACTCGTCGCCTGCAACGCCGGCGGCACAAGAGCGGTAAAATACGGCGTCATCAGGAACTACGTCAAAGGCCTTGAGGTGGTGCTGCCCACAGGCGAGATAATCAATATGGGCGGGAAGCTGCTCAAGAACAACACCGGGCTTGACTTGATGCACCTGCTGATAGACAGCGAAGGCATACTGGGCATCATAACAAAGGTGGTGTTCCGCTTGTATCCCAGGTTCGCGGGCACCGCGACTCTGCTCATTTCGTATGATGACCGGCACGCTGCCATAAACGCAGTCCCAAAGATATTGCAAAGCGGGGTTATTCCGCTGGCACTAGAGTACGTAGAACGTGACGCGGTTGACATATCGGCCGAGTACCTCGGCCTGAAATGGCCAGCCAGCCAGGGCAGTGCCTACCTCATAGCAATAGTGACAGGAGCCAGCGAAGACGACGTTTATTCTCAGTGTGAGCAGATATCAGAAGTCTGTCAGAAATACGACGCCCTGGACACTCTGATCGCCGAGAGAAGAGAAGAACAATCCGACATCCTGAAAATAAGAAGCGAGATGTATTCCGCCTTGAAAAGCAGGATCGCCGATATCACTGACGCGGCGGTGCCTCCCGCCGAGATAGCCAACCTGATGGACACCATAGATGATATCGCCCTGAAGTTCGACACCCAGATTATTACATTCGGCCACGCCGCAGACGGCAACCTGCATTCGCATTTCATGCTGGAGCTGCACCAGAGAGGTCTCCTCGAGGAAGTGAAACAGGAGATATATCGTGCGGTAGCCAACCTGGGCGGAGTAGTGACCGCTGAGCACGGCATAGG